>JAQGHT010001015.1 GCA_028291565.1 Planctomycetaceae bacterium
TGAGGGCTGGCTTCCTCAGTCTTCAGAAACATCCGCAAACAATGCGGTTCGCCGTCCTTACGGCCACTTCGTCCCAGGCGCTGAGCGAGCGCGTTCACTGAATGTGGCGAGCCGATCTGACCAACCGCGGCGACGTTGCCAATATCAATGCCCAGTTCCAGGGTCGCAGAACAGACTGCGGTATAGGGCAATTTCCCCTGCATCAGGATCTCGGTGTCTTCTCGAATCTCCTTGGACAGTGAACCGTGATGCACGAGAAATTCCGGCCGGTTGCCATGTTGAAGACAAAGATGATTCAAGCCATCCGCGCAGAGTTCAACCAACGATTTCGCGTTAGCGAAGATCAGATTCTTCTGACCGTGAAAATACTCGTACATGTCGATCAGCATTCGCGGTGGAATACCAGGAGCCGTCATCGCCTTGCTCGACTTGGATTTCAATTCCGCCCTGGCCAGGGCAACGTGCTCCGTTCCAGCGGACTCATCCGGCACTGCATCGGATTCGACCTCGACGGCGGGCAATTCCGCTGCGGGCGTTTCGTCTGATTCATTCTCATCTGTCTCTTCGTCTTCGTCCCGGTCAGTTTGAGGATTCAGCAGGTACCCGTGGATCCGATATTTAATTGACTTTTGAGTGGCCTCGTCGGTGAGAATCTCAACTTGATCGGCCGCATCTGGCCGCAGCCACGCCGCGCTTCGCGGCAGGTCACCCAGTGTGGCGGAGAGCGCGATCAAGCGAATGCGATTGATGGCAGAGCGTTGCAAACGAAATAGCAGGCTTCGAAGGTGCAATCCGCGTTCGGTCCCCAATAAAACATGGAGCTCATCCAGGACCACGAATGACAAACTGTGAAACATCGACGGCAGCTGAGTTCCACGATTTACAAACATCGCTTCCAGCGATTCAGGAGTGATCAGGAGTACGCCGCCAGGTTGTTTCGCCGCCGCCTGCTTGCGATTTGCCGACACATCACCGTGCCAGCGATGGACGGGTATCTGCGCCAATTCCGCCAGCTCTTCCAATCGTCGAAATTGATCGTTGATCAATGCCTTCAGCGGTCCGACGTACATTGCTCGAATTGAGGCTGTTGGATTCTCATGAATTGCGGATAAGACCGGCAGGAACGCAGCTTCCGTTTTTCCCGCCGCAGTTCGCGCTGAGATGATCAGATCTTTCTCGGTCTGCAAGACGACTGGAATTGCCTGTTCCTGGATCGGCCGCAACGAGGTCCAGCGCATATTCCACAATGCTCGCTGAATCGGCTCGGCCAATAAGGAAAATGCAGACATATCAGGCCTTCGAGCGACGTTAAGGACCGGCAAAGTCATTATTGTCAGATTTGAGAGGGCGAGACACAAGAGGGTACTAGACCGAGCCTAAAGCGACCGCAGGTCGGCGTCCGCCGGAGGCCCTGTAAATGCCTCCGGCGGACGCCGAGCTAAAGCTCGCCCAGGCTCGGTAGGAACCTCGCCCACCCGATACTCACTTCCGACATTATTAATTCTCCGGTCCGAAGCCTTGCAGTTCCGGCATGAACCGGTTCTCACAAATTACAAGCGAAATTCCGTCAGATCATCGTCCCGATGCGCCGTAGGCATTGTTGCTGGCGTCACTTGGTCCTCGGCTGCCGACTGGCTGACCTCGACCGCTTCCTCGGCCGGTTCCGCGACGGGTTTTGATACAAGCTTCATTTCCACCGATTCTCGACCATCGTCCGGAGAGCCCCCTGGCTGAGCCACCAGTTGTGCTTCATACCCCGGCAATAATGTCCGCCAATCCGTTCCAGGATTCTGTTCGAGCACATTCAGCAACCCGACGAAATCCTTCACCGTATCGCGCGGCGTCTGAAAATAGGCGGCCCCCATTCGCTTCTGGCAACTTGCGAGATAAGCTGTAATTCCTTCGTCCGCAATCAACCACTTCGATTGATCGCCAGCAGCAAAAACATTTCGAATGTTGTGCAGCAGCACGAAACAATCTTCCGGAGTCAAACTCGACAAACGAATTACCGGCCCTGTCCAGTCTTTGCGCCCGTCGGCGGCAAACCGGTTGCCGGCCAATCTCGTCGCCAGTGCCTCATAACTGAACAGACCACGCCGTTTATCTTCCAGGCAATCGTCCGTCCCCGCGAACAGGAAACACAATCCCTGAGTCTGGCCTTGCAGGCAGTCATTCAAGATCCGCAGAATTGCTTCAAAATTGTTATTGCGCGCCTGTGTACTATTCAACCGATGCGACAGAACGACCAGTTCGTCAATGTTGATCAGCAGTCCGGAATAGCCGGCAATCCGCGTGAACGCGGCGAACAGTTTCAAATAGTCGTAGAAGGATTCATCACTGATAATAGTCCGCACCCCGAGTTGTTCACGCGCCTCGGTCTTCGTCGTGAACTCGGCCCGTAGCCAACGCAGTGCGGATTGCTGAAGAGGTTCATTGTGGGCATGAAAACCTTCATGATACTTGGTCAACACGGTCGCAAAATCATAGCCGCTGACGAAATCCTGCAGCGGTTTGACGTGGTCAAACAACGCTTTTCGAACGGCTTCATCATCACCTCCGGCCTGACGGATTTCATAATCCACGTCGCCGACCCAGCGTTCGACCAGATTCCCCAGCGCGCCTCCTTCGGGCTTGGAATTCGTCGCCAGATTGCGCATTAACTCGCTGAACAAGGCTCGAGCCTGCCCGGTGGTGCCGTGCAGACGTCGATCCGTCGTGATGTCCGCCTGTGCGACCACAAACTTTCGTTTGAGAGCAACCGTTCGAATCAGGTTCAGGAAGAACGTTTTCCCGCTGCCGAATCGACCGATGATAAAACGAACCGCCGAGCTGTCAGCTTCAACGCGTTCCAGATCCTGAACGACGGCCCCCACCTCATCCGACCGCCCCACCTGAATGCAATGCAGGCCGATTGCGGGCACAACCCCAGCGGCAAGCGATTGCAGAATCGCCGTTCTTTCGCGAGGTTTGGGAACAATACTCATCTTTGGTCCTTGGTTTGGAAAGCTAACTGGATCATTTATGATTCGATACAAGCCGGAAGGGCAAGTTTTGAAGTTGCCCTGTCTTTGTGGAACGACGCCACCACCGACCCCGCGTCGGTGGTGCGCTGACTGACGGGCTAAAGCTAACTCCCTGAAAAGGACTTGCTCAACGTGTGGTCTGGTTTGCCCCTGCCGCCGCGAACGAGCTGAAGCTTATTAATAGTGGACGCAAACTCGCGGCGGCAGGGGCAAACCAGACATGAGCGTTGAGGAATCTTTCGAATCATTTATTTTAGCTGGCCAGTCAGCGCTCCACTGACGCGGGGTCAGTGGTGGCGAAACGCTCTCTAAATCCCCGACTTCAGCAGGCTGACCTGCACTTGAACTTCGTCGCCGTCTTCGATGATCAGCCAGTCGCCAGTCGCCGAAAATGCCATCTCGTTGATCGCTTCCAAAGCGCCGCCCAACATCAAGCCCTGACTTCTGGCGATCTGATCGAGGCTCTTGCGATCCCAATTCGTCTGCGTCAGCAATTCCCTCAGGAACGCATGATAGCGGGGTTGAAGCTCAGTCCAAAGCGTCGACGTTGACAGATCTGCGACTTCCGAAGCATTCGGCGGAGCAAGGGGTGTTGGCGACTCGCTCGCAGTCGGAATCGCACCCACGAATTCGGGCACGATCACCGGGGAATCTGTCGCTTTCAATGGCGATCGGTTGGCGTCAGCCCACTGGTTCTGCGTCGTGCCAAGTTCTCTAGAAGAAGTCCTTTTTTCCGCGGAGACCTCGGTTTGAACTGGATTCAATCCCGAATCGCCTTCCTCTTCCTCTCCCATGGCCGACCGCAGCATTTCTGCGACACGCTGAGTGTCCCGCATGATCTCGGCAATGCGTGCCTGGTCCAATACGATGGACTCTGACGCAGAGACCCCCACGGCGGACGGCGTCTGTGTGATTTTCAGCAGCGAATTGAGTGTTTTGGGCAACAGCCCCAATGCTTGCCAGGCCTTTTTCAGGGCTTTCAGTTCTTCCGCCGAGATTGTCCCGTCAGCGGCCGCCACGCCGACGAGAAACTCGCCGACCAGTTGCCGCTGCTCGGGATTCAACTTTTCCTGAAGCGATTTCTCGAGTGTGCCAACCAGGACCGGTGAGTGCACCAACGCATATCGCAGATGTTCCAATCGCTCGGCCGAAGTCGTCGTCAGTTCGAATTGCTCCGTCAAATGCGAAGTGATTCGCAGCACTTCCTCTTCATCGATCTCCCCATCCGCGGCCGCGATATTCACCCCCAATCGCAGCAGAATGGATGCGGCGTGATAAGTTGCGAGGTCTTCCGGCGTGTTGTCCCGAAGAGGGAAGACGGCAACCATTTCGTCCCAGAGGTAATTGCGTCCCAGAATCCGCGCGTCGGGCTCAATCGCCAATCGCAAGTGATACGCGGTGGTCAGCAACTGTTCCGATTGCTTCTTGGTCAGACGGCCACGCGACTCGATTTTCTTGACGTCCGCCAGATCTTTGATTCGAACGAGTGGCCGACCAAGTTCCACCTGTCCCTGCTGAACGAGATTCGACCAGGCGGCCGCTTCCGGATGTTCGTCTTCGCGTGCAATCTCGGGGAGCGCCTCCCACATTTCACTCGTGAGCTTCCCGCTGTCGGCCGCCCGATGGGCCCGGTCGTACGATTTCATGTCATTCGTACACCGCCCCCAGACTGTGAGCAAGGCCTGAATTTCCGGACAATCGTTGGCAACCCGTCGACGTGCCTGTAACCGCGTTTCTGATCGCGGGATGCGCATGAGAGTTGGATTCTGAATCAAGTATTCCAACTTCTCGGCGTGGCCGGAAAGTGACAGTTTCAATCCATCCGGGAAAGTCTCTCGAATTCGCATTTCAAATAGGGAATTGAATTTTTCCGCATGTCGCTGCTGCACCACACTCGTCGTTGCAAGCGGACTTTGGGCGGCAATCAGGCGCGCCAAGTTGGGAGTCACCGACCAATTCAGTTGCGCGAATGTGGCCAGACAATATCGATATAACGCGTCATTCCAGTCTTCGGTCGCCTGTATCGCCGCATCCACAATGTCGTCAGAGACTGCCTGCTCATCGCAACTCAATTGAATAGTCATCCACAGCAGTGCGGTCAGATCATGCCGATTGGCGAAAACACCACGATAAGACGCCAGCAACCCCAGCAATTCGACGGCGATTGCCTGATGATCTTGTGCGTCAATGAGAACCCGCCGCTCGAGACCCTGCACAAACATAACGAGATAGGCGTTGGGAATGTCGCGCCGTCTTCGGCCAGCGAGCAGCCAGTCCAGATAAAAGGACCGCTGGGCGGAATTCAACTGACGATACGAAGGCGAATTCCCCGGTTCCTGGCCTGGCAGAATACCAGGCCGCCCGACGTGCAAACCGAATTCAATCAATGACGGGTCGTAGGGTCTTCCGATCGTACCTGGAACGGCATAGATCAACGGTCCGCGCAGGACTCCGCGATCTAATGTCACTACACTGTCGGGACCGAAGAATTCGATCTTCGAAAATGAACCGGCAGGTCGTAACAATGTTTCCGGAATCACCGGAACAGTCGCTGATAGACCAGATTCCGTTACATGATTTTCCAGTACTGAACGCGGAGCAGGAAGCACATCAGATCGAACCCCCGACATGATTGGCAAGGGAGCGGATGTCGCTTGTGAATTGAAACTTGAAGGACTTCCCGCACGCTGGATTTCGACCAGTTCTTCGCGCTTCATTTGAGTTTCTAATTCCCCTGAGCGAGTTTCATTTGAAGTCGACGGAATGGACGGCGAATTCACAGTTTGAATGGACACCAGATGCAAGGGCTGTTCACGGGGGGCAGTCAGTTGAGATTGACACCAGTCATTAACCGTCACAATCCAATTCTTGATCATCCGCCGGGCGTAAGGACTTTCAGTACAGATACCGAAAACCAGCACCGCAAGAAAGAACAATCCCCAATGGAGTCCCAACCAGATGGAAAGCCCCAATCCCGCGATCAGCAACAGGACAAAGCACCAGAACAGAAATGCGAACCAAGTCGTCGTTTTCGCGGGCGGTGGTTTGGGAACCGTAAATTTCTTCTCACAAACAACACACTTGATTTTCCGGCCAGCCGAACTCTGTTCAAAGGCCAGACCGGCTCCGCAGTGTGGACACGCAACTTCAAACACGGAACACGCCTTGAGGAGTCAAAACCGATTTAGAATATTGAATTGAGAGTCAAGCGTTGGAATGATGGCGGAAGCCAACCTAAAGCACGTTCACTTAAAGTGTGCGTGATTCTCACGAGCGAATCTATTTCCGCCCCCACCGACCCCGCGTCGATGGAGCACATGACTGAACAGCTAACACAATCTTACTAAAAGAATCACTTCAATCCCCATGTCTTGTTTGCCCCCTGCCGCCGCTGCGAACGATGTTGAACATCCGGAAATCGCCCAGCGTCGGCAGGGGGCAAACAAGACCACACGTTGAGAAGACATATTCGAAGTTTTGCTTAGCTTGTCAGTCATCGCTCCACCGACTCGGGGTCGGTGGGGGCGTGGGAACTAATCTCTAAGAACGTATTCATACCTCAAATCAAATCGCTCTATTTGAGCTCGCCCTTTGGACGTCTCGTTTTCCCTACTATTTCTGCGTTTCAACCCATTCGCGATACTGCGGCGATTTCACGAACTCTTCGAACACAGGAACCTCCCGCAGATCCTTCCACTTATAGCCAAATTGCTTTTCCAGACTGGTCAAATACTTGACCGTTTCATCGAAGTTCTGATCACCCAGGGAAATGTCGAGTCCCGCGGCGTGGGCCTCGGAAAGATCGGGTTCTTCCAGAATCGCGGACTCCACTGATTTTCGGGCCTCCGGAAATCGCTTCAACAACACCAGCAAGTTGGCTTGCATCACGAGCAGCATGGGGTCTCCGCCCACATTCTTGTTGGTCCGTTCGACGCATTTCAAAGCCAGATCGTACTTTTTCCGGATCGTGTAACTGTCGATCAACAGAAAATCCAATGCTACGTCATCCGGATAGTACTTGCGAAAATCATCGAGAACTTCGCTGTACTCGACATCGGAGACACCTTGGGCCGCGCGTAACCGGATCAACAGAGTATTTTTGTCCTTCTGGACAGATTCGGGAAGCTTACGATAGATCGCAAGCGCATCCGCAAATTTTTCCTTGCTCACAAGTTCCGTCAACTTCTTAAAATCATCCAGGCTGGCCAGAAACGGTTCCTGGGGCGTATTGAGTTTTTCGGCGCTCGTTTTCAACTGCTGCTTCGCGACCGGCAGCCATCCGCGACGAAACGTCTCCGAGATGCGTTCGGCACTCAGAAAGACAAACATATCACTGGCGATGACTTTGCCTTGCGGGTTGCGATCCAAAAACAACTGGTGGTAATTTACGCCACCACCTGTCGGCAGTTTCAGCCGGAAGATGACATAGGGAGCCATGTCTTTGACGTCGACCCGCAGACATTTGTAGCTCCCCCCCTTTTTGATATCAGCATTGATACGGCTGATCATTCCACCCGATCGCTGCAACTCGGCGATCCCACCTTTTCGAAAATCCGCCCGTGCCGATTCCAACGCGGGTGATTTCGGTACCGCGGTGGCCTTATCGAGAATTCCGTTCCAGTCAATCAGCGCGTTGTAGCCCTCGATGTCCCCTTTTTGGGCCACCTCAGTCAAGGCATCCGCGAAATCCGAAGCCTCTTGTTCAGTGATCGGAGCCGGCCTAGCCGCTTGCGCCGCGGCGCCGATTTGAGCTCCCTGACAAGGCAGGGAGGGCGCAGCCGAAAACCAGACGCACCACACGAAATATAACCACCGGGCTGAAGCCGCAACGCCAGTCGCCCGTCGATTTCGATTTAAAACCCGGTACATGGAAACCTCATTGGTAGAAGTTGATGCACGATCTCAAGAGTTCGCCAACGGATGAATTTTAGCCATGCGAAGCCGTAATTTCGATACTCGCTGGAAAAGTCATCCAGCAACAGCCCCAATCTTCGGCGAAGAGTGGCTACCATCAGGTCGCAAAGTTCGCTAGGGACTGCCCAATCCCACTAGAGTATCGCCGCACGAGAACAGCAATGTCGTGCCCGCGATGACAAGGTTGTTTTCTCGCGGCTGAATGTCACCAGCCGGCGTGGGGAAAACCAGTCGCTGTCGAAAGTGCCCAGTCGAGGCGTTGCACACGGATACCGTATTGACGACACCCTGAAGCGTACGCATTGGGAAAACGACCACAGAATCACCAATAAGTCGCGATTTATACACGGCGCCGGGCGTCCCTACGGAGCGTTCCCATTCGATTTTTCCCGAACGCAAGCCGTAGGCTCTCAGGATTCCATCTGCGGGGATATAGACGCGCTGCTGATCGAAACAGAGAGTTTCCCCCGGCTGTTCCACGATGTCGCGTCCCAGTCCGACCTTCCAGAGCATCACACCGCTCAGTGAGTCCACGACGATCAGTGTATCGCCGTCGATGATCAGCAAACTCAGTTCACCCTGGCAGAGAACTTGCGGCGGCTGGCGAGACTGGGTCAACTGTCCAGTCCATTTCCAGGCCAACGGCCCTTCGTCCGTGTGCCAGGCGGCCCCCGGCCTGGACCATGATGCAATCTGCCCAATGCCGCTGACAGCCAGAAATGTGCGATCGTCTCGCACTGCAGGGCGGTTCAGCCAAGGTACCGCGGCAGTCTTCCACTGACCAGTCTGCGCCCCCGTCTCGAGATCCAAAATCACAATAGCGCCGGGGGCGACGGTACCGCACAAGACTTGTTGTTCCGAACTGATGATTCCTGGAGCGATCCCTTGTTCCGATTCGAAGTTCCAGACCGGTTCACCGTCAGCCGCCCGCCACGCCACGATTCGTTGCCGCCCCTGTCGGATCAACAGCAGGTCTTCGACGATCAGGAATTCCGAAAACAGCCCGTCCGCGGAACAAAGTACCGGAGGCGCCCAGACTTCGACGAGCAACTTGGAACTCGTGCGGAACTCCGAATTCTCAATCGTCGTCAACGACGCATGCGCCACCGTTGACTCGGGCTTGGGGCAGGCTTGAAGAGATCGCCTCCACACCGTGCGACCATTCGCCAAAGAGACCGCATGCACGTCGTGAGAGGTCGCCAGCAGCAATGTCTCCTGGAAATACGCCGCCCACGCCAGAGGATGCGACAGACGGAGCTGCCAGCGAATTGAACCATCACGTGCATTCAAACACAACAAAGGCGACTGATCGACGATAATGCACTCGGTATCCGTTGCGGGCGTTGGCCCGGTCGGCACCAGAAAACGACTGCGGTCACCAAACGATTGGGTCCAGTGACGTGTCAGCGGCCAGGGTAGCTCGCTAATCGGATGCGATACATTGGCCGATGCACCAAGAGCTTCGACGGACTGTTTCGACGGCAATGGAAGCATCAAAATCTTCGAGATCCAGCCACGCAAACTGGTGGGACCCTCGCGTGCAAATCGCACTCGTAATGCCGCAAAATCAGGGACGTCGAGCAGCTGCCTGGCGAACCGGCCCGTGTCTTCCAGTCCAAATTCGTGCAACCACTTCACGGCGAGTGCCAATCCCAATCCACGCCGCACGCGATCCGGCGCCGCGTCCAGGGCCTGCTGCAGTATCTCGCCGACGTTGTTTTTTCTCTCGCCTGTGTCCAAAACCTGCCTGACTGCACGCAGACGCATTTCGAATTCTCGTTCACTCGCAACGCGCGACAATGGCAGATCCAACCACTCGTCATCGGCTCCTGCCAACTTCCGAGTCAGATGAAATTGGTCGGCCGCCGCATTCCAGTTTTGCTCCGCGGCGTTAATACGGCCCAGGTTCCAGGCGCGGCGTGCCGGCGACAAATTACGCGGCGAATTTGGTCCTGGCTGCGACTGTCGACGCATTTCGGGCAGATCCCCGAAAACTGCGATCCGATTGGGCTGCGCGACGACGAGATAGCCATCGACCAGTAACAAATTGCCTCCCGATTGACCATGACCCGCGGTCAGCGGAAAACGCTGGCGCACGGCACCACTTACCTGATCGACCACCAGGATCTCTTCAAAGTTTGGCCAATAAATGCTGTCACCCACGAGCAGCCCACGCCCGAAGCCCGCCGCTTCCGGCTCACGGTCTCCCGCTTGAGGCCAGACGATTCGGCCCGATTGTGCCGACACAGCCCACAACTGTGCCCCCGAGACATACACTAAACCCTGTGAAACACCGAGCAGCGACTGTATTGGACTTTGAAACGAGCGAGTCCATTTCACGACGCCCGTTTCGGCTTCGATCGCCAGCAAGTCATCAGAATCCAGGGGCGCCACGTACAGGGTTCCGTCCGCGAACATGGCGGGCAACGGTCCGCGACGTAACCGAGCATCCAATTCGTGCCGAAATCGTGGATCTTCAACCCGGGGATACGTCACCAGCCATTTGGTTGCACCGGAATCAGGATCAATGGCCGCGATCGCGCCCATATGCGTCGCGTAATACAATGTTCCATCACCCCAGGTCAGCAAATGCTGATTAACATCGAAGTCTGGAATATTGGGATTCGCCGAACCGACGCACAGTTTGCGATTCCAGATCAGTTTTCCGGTCGCAGCATCAAAACATGCGACATTGGACTGCGGTTGCGGATTCGAACGGCGAAGGCCCACATAGACGTGGTTCTCGATGACCAGTGGTGAACCTTCGAAATTCCAGTCGGCATCACCCGTTTCGATCGTCGATGCAAATGTATTCCAGACCAGCTTGCCATCGCGATGCGCCAGATCCAGGCACACCAGAACACTCCCCCGGTCGCCGCTCAATGGATGGACCGACCCCATTCGCACATACAACCGGCCGTCCGAAACAGTCATTGTAAAGCGTGGCAGGCCGATGTTCGCCAGCGGTCGATCACCGAAACCGCGATTGGCAGCGCCGGGTTCAAGGTCCTCGACGGAAAAGATCTTGGCACTACCATCTTCTGCGGGCCAGACGGGCTCGCCCGTCTCCAGACGATAGGCGTAAATGCTTTCGCCGTCGTGCACCAATAAGATATCGCCATAAACCACGGGAAAATAGCAGGCCCCTCCAGCGCCGCCGTGAATGAATCCGCGTCGCAGCTCACCGCCAAATGAGCGGAGCTCCGCGCGCCAGCGCAAAGTACCGATCTCTGACGTTTGCTGGACACGATCAAAACGCCGGGGGTGGCCACCAAACGTGGCGAACAACGACGAATGCAGCGGCGCCGGCGCCCTCTGGGCCGCGTCGATCGCATCTTGAACAATTTCACGTATCGGACCTGTGCGGCCCGCCAGATGACCAACCGCATCAGGTTGCGTTTCCACTAGCCGCCCGAGAATTCGGCGGGCAGCATCCAATCGCCCGGCCTGAATTCCGCACAACGCCAGACGCCCAAGAACCAGGCTGCGGTCGACATCGGAATCCGGATATGCCAGCAGAATCACGGGCTCGCCAGGCTCTTTCGGTTGTAACGGCGGCAAGAGCTGTTCCCAATAGCTGCGCGCTCTCCAGATGTCCCCGGCATCCCAGGCCAGATCGCCCAACAGCAGCAGAGCATCGTCCCCAAAAGTGCAACAATACCCCTGATCGACGACTTTCTGCAGCAACTGTTCGTCCAATGTCTCGCGCCCTGTTTCAAAGGTGGGGCGGAACAGTGGATCGAACTGTTCGCGATAGATCTTCAAACCTTCCGCGGGTAACGCCGCTGCCAGCATGTTCGCATAAATTTGCCAATTCACGTATCGGCCCGGTCCAGCGGAAACCAACTTGCCTGCCTGCCCGTCATTGACGGTACGAAGCAAGTCGACAGCCTCAGCGAGTTGGCCAACTCGCAAATGGTTTTGGACGGTGGCGAATTTCTTGGTTGCCGCCACATCAATATCCAACAACAGGAACTCATGCCGGATCCGCTCAACGTGGGGCCGCTGCGCGGCCAGTTCAGTGACCGTCAGCCCGCCAAAACAGACCACAAATACCAGCAAGGCCCACCTTGCGCGAACAGCAGACACGAACTGGCTCATAGTGGCGCCTTGATGCTGGCAGATGCGGCCGACGGAAAAATCTAGTAAATACAATAAGCGGTGAAGAATGAGACGTTTGATCGCAGAGACAAACGTTGATCAGCATCTCATTTTATTGCGGCGAACAGCACAAAACCTGGGTTAAACCCAAACCAACTTTCTGGAAGGTTGCCGGGGAATCGCACGACATTCGCTGACTTGCATCCTATTCTTGTGCTTCTGCTGAGTTTGGGCAAGGTGGCCTTTAATTCCGGGAAGTCAATCGGCGACTGTTTCTCTTCATGATTCCTGGCTAAAATATGTCAAATTTCCCTCATTCATGAAGAATGCGCTGAATTATGTCTGACGATTTGGATTCGCCCGCCCCCGTCGTTTCTGAGGCCGAGGCCCGAGAACGGGAAGCCCAGGCGATCAAAGGGCTGGCCAATGCCTATTCCCGGATGCAGGAAGAAATTGCCAAAGTCATCATCGGCCAGCATCACATCATTGATGACTTGCTCGTGGCCATGTTTTGCCGGGGCCATTGCCTGCTGGTCGGGGTTCCCGGCTTAGCCAAGACCTTGTTGGTCAGTACGATTTCGAAAATCCTGCAGCTCTCGTTTCGACGGATCCAATTCACCCCGGATTTGATGCCCGCGGACATTACGGGCACCGACATTCTGCAAGACGACCCCGAAACCGGCCGCCGATCCTTCCAATTCATGCAGGGCCCGCTTTTCACAAATATCCTGCTGGCAGACGAAATCAACCGCACCCCGCCAAAAACACAAGCAGCCCTGCTGGAAGCTATGCAGGAACGCCATGTTACGGCCGGAGCCAACACGTACCGACTACCGCAACCATTTTTCGTTTTGGCCACTCAAAATCCGATCGAACAGGAAGGGACTTACCCCCTTCCAGAAGCCCAGCTCGACCGTTTCATGTTCAATCTGGTCCTGAAATATCCCACTGCTGCCGAAGAGTTGCGGATTTTGAAGCAGACGACCAGTGGCGAGGAACCCAAGCTGACAACGGCCTTGACCGGCCGACAGATTCTGGCCCTGCAAGAAGTCGTCAGAAAGGTCCCGGTGCCGGACCATGTCTTCGTCTATGCCCGAGATCTAGTCCGAGCGACCCGGCCGGAAGAGCCAGAAGCCTACAATTTTGTCAAACAATACATCAGTTGGGGCGCCGGGCCGCGTGCCGGGCAATATCTGATTCTGGGAGGGAAAGCCCGAGCCCTCTTAAATGGCCGCTTTGCCGTCAATACCAACGACATCAAGTCCGTCGCCCACCCCGTTCTGAGACACCGCATTGTGACGACATTCCAGGCAAATTCGGAAAACATGTCGCCGGACCGCGTCATCGACATGTTACTCACGAAAGTGCCCATCCCCTTGTAAGTGCCCATCCTTTTGCAGCTGAGTTTTTCAGGACAATGCACATCTTATTCGTCCATCAGAACTTCCCGGCCCAATTTGGCCATATTGCCCTTTACCTGGCCAGACAAGCGGGATTTCGCTGCACGTTTCTGACAGAAGCGGCTTCCGGAACGATCGGCGGGGTCGAGCGAATTCAATTCCAGCCACGAGGTGGCGCAACGGCTCAAACCAACTATTGCAGCCGCAGCTTCGAAAATGTGATCTGGCAATCGTTGGCCGTTTACGAAACTCTGAAAGCTCGGCCGGAAATTCAGCCCGATCTGATTGTCGCGCACGCCGGTTTTCTGTCGACAGTCTTCCTGCGCGAACTTTACGACTGCCCGATCGTCAACTACTTCGAGTATTACTATCATACCACCGGGTCCGACATGGACTTCCGGCCTGATTTTCCGTGCTCGGCCGAGATGCGTTTGCGGGCGCTCGCGCGCAATGCCCATCTGCTGCTTGACTTAGAGAACTCGAACCTCGGTTACTGTCCGACACGCTGGCAACGGGGACTCTTTCCGCTGGTCTATCAACCCAAAATCCGGACGATTTTCGACGGGATCGATACGAACTTATGGCGTCCGCTGACCGGAGGTCCCCGAATCGTGGCTGGGCGGCAGATCCCCGACAATGTTCGAATTGTCACCTACGTCTCACGCGGCATGGAGAGTCTGCGCGGGTTCGATCTGTTTATGAAAGCCGCCAAGATTCTTTGCGAGCGGCGGAACGACGTGATCTTCGTCGTGGTTGGCAGCGATCGAGTCTGCTATGGAGGTGATCAGGAAGTGACCAAGACCGCGAGCTTCAAGGATTGGGTCCTGGCCCGCGACAACTATGACCTTTCCCGCTTCTTCTTCACAGGGCTTCTGCCCGCACCGGAGCTCGCTCAGCTCTTCGCCATCAGCGACCTGCATATCTACCTTACGGCACCGTTTGTCCTATCCTGGTCCCTGATGAACGCGCTCGCCTGCGGAACCACGATCCTGGCTTCCAACACGGCCCCGGTTCAGGAAGTGATCGTCGACGGCGAAAACGGGCTGCTGGTTGACTTCTTTGATTACGAACGAATTGCCGAACTCGCGAACGAAGTCCTCGATGAGCCAGCGGCCTACAAACACCTCGGACAAGCAGGTATTCGGAAGATTCAGTCACAATACAGTCTGGAAGTCTGCCTGCCACAGATGTTGGCATTATATGAAGACGCGATCAATGGTGGTCGGCACGCAGGACAATAGTCGCGACGGGGGCAGCACGAGAGTGACGTGACTGCCAAGCTTGAAATGACAATCAATCTCGTCAGGCATATGGAATGTACTAGCCTGAATTCGTGGTGCAGTAAAGTCGTCTTCGTGCATCCCATTCAGTTCCAGGTCAATTTTTGTCCGATTTGCTGATAGAAAACAAATCCGGAGGCCATTTCTATAGTGTCAACCGAGCCTGCAACGTCGCGATTCTCGGCAAAACTCCTGTTTCAATTTCGCGTCGATCTGGGAATCGAAACGGGGAAACGGCGCGTGTGTGAAGAACGAATCGTCGTGTTTCACGCCAAGTCCGCGCAAGTCGCACTGAACACGG
>JAQGHT010000261.1 GCA_028291565.1 Planctomycetaceae bacterium
GTTTCAGACTCTTGGCGCGAACGCCTTCTACTTGACGCAACATGTTTCATCCACGCGATTAATGACGGCAGAGAAACAGCCGGAGCGACGTTGTCTTGAATGCGATTACGTCGAAACGGATGTTTCCTAAAATCACCACAACGAGTCCGCAAAATCAGAAAACAGTGCGTAAACTGCAATTCACCAAGGAGTTCTGTCGTCGACACGACCACCTTGCAACGTGTTGCCGCGACGCAACACTAAAAACGGGTCAAAGAATTGACGACTTCAACCGTGCGTTTTCACTGCTTTTGACGACTGATTGGACGCCGGATGATTGATGGCGCGCGTCGCCATAGGCCAGATCGTCACTTTGGAATTGGGATCGGCTTCCAATTCAATTTGCGGAACTCGGTATCGAATTCCGTGATTTCGATCGCTTGATCAACGGAAACGTCCCGAAAGATCTGAGTCGTACCACTCGTCGGCCATCGGATTTCGAGCAGCGCAATCCGGTCTGCCTGAGCCAATCCGATTGTTTGTTGCAGAGGATTGGCTCCGAAGCTGCTGCCCGTTGAAATATGACGGTGAATCGTCTGCGGGTTTGCGCCTGCAGTGACGACCTTAATCCGCGCACCAATGGCAGCACGGTTGGATTTTTTTCCAATAAGTTTCAGTGTTAAAAAGTGGGCTTCATGACCAGGATTCTGAAACAAGACGTTGTGATACTTATCTCCATCAACCGCACCGCCCATCTCAATGAAGATGTCGATATTTCCATCGCGATCCCAGTCCCCACAGGCAACTCCATGACCTTTTTGGAGATGCCCCGTCCCGGCCGACGCAGTTATTTCGGAAAACCGCCGCCCGGCAACGTTCTTGAACATCCGATTGGGTACGAGTGTCGAAAAACTCGGATCACCAGTTCCAAGATACATGTCCAGAAATCCATCATTGTCGAAATCGCCAAAATTGCTGCCCATGGTCGCGTAGACCGAATCCAAACCCGCAGCTTTGGAGACATCCTCAAAACCTTTGCCTTGTCGATTTCGAAAGAGTCGACCGAATGGCTGATCGTGCGGTACACCCTGAATTCCCTTGACGATGTCCCCCAGAGTCCGCCGATAGCTGGTAGCGAAAATGTCGAGCCAGCCGTCGTTATCGTAATCCCACGCCCAGCAGGAAAATCCTTCAACGGGGCCATCAATTCCCATGGATTCCGTGACTTCCTGAAACGTGCCGTCGCGATTGTTCCGAAATAGTTTTGACTTGCTGTTCGCAGAAACAAAATTCAGAAATAGATCCTGAAAGCCGTCATTGTCGATGTCGACCCACGCGATGCCTTTGCAATGATTCGCCTCGATGAAGACTCCCGCGGTCCTGGTGACGTCTTCAAACGTGTTGTTGCCCAGATTGCGATACAAACCGCTCGGTTGTCTCTCGCAACAAACGTATAAATCCAACCAGCCATCATTGTCAAAATCGGCCCAGGAAGCGGCAATCGAGTTGGCAGGATAGAGCAATCCTGCTTCTTCCGTGACGTCCGTGAAGGTGCCGTTCTTATTGTTCCGCAACAGAGACGGACGCATGGGAATCGTCAACCAAGCTCCTCGAATGATAAAAATGTCCAGATACCCGTCATTGTTATAATCCGTCTGGACACAGTTGAGACCGCCAAATTGCTTCGAGATTCCCGCTGCCTGGGTCCGATTCTCGAAGCCACCCTGGCCATTGTTCTGGTAGAAGTTCATTGATCCAGTGGGATCAAGCGTCGTCGTCACGACATCGAGCAGGCCGTCATTGTTCATGTCGTCCATGATCGCCCCACCGGCTTGATTGAAACTGTTGACCCCCACGAGGTGGCCGATATCGCGAAACTTCCCGATATCGAACTCATTCTGTTTCCAATGTTCCAGGGAAACCAGATATTTGGGATCGACCTTCGCCGGATGCTCCCCAAGCGTCATGTGAGCGAGATTCAGCAACCAGCGAGCCTCGAGATCATCCGGAAATTGCTCAAGATATTCCGTGAAATGGTGGATCGCCAATCGCGATCCTTCAGGGTGCAGATGCACGGCGGCCGAAGTAATGGGCAGAATGCAGGAACTCTCTCCCCGGCACAGGATGCAATTCTCATTCTCTCCACGACGCAATGCGGTCACACCCTGCAGGAAGATGATCGTATACAATCCGCGCCGCGCGAGATCGGCCTCTGTCGCCAGTTCATTGCGGACTTGTTCCAAGACTTGATAGGCAGATTTCGCCTCTCCCTCAGAATTCAACAGGGCCGCTTTGGACGACAAAAGAGCGATACGCTGTTTCGTCGATGTGGCATCATCGTTCAAGTGGCGATCGATCTGCTCGACAGCACGAAATCCCAAGTCTTCGAAACGATCGCGGATCTGTTCCGATGTCGCGTTCCGCTCCCAGGGTACAATGTACGGATTAACAGTAGCATAACCGCTGTCGTCGACATTCAGCCGTGGCTCGAACACCAGTGATCCTCGTGGAACCCCCCCGGCCGCAGTGATTGTCGATTTGTAAACGAGCCAGGCGCACGCCAAGGCAATCAGCAAACTCGCAACGACCATTCCAATCCGCTGAGGCGTCAGCCAGGCATTTCGGTAGCTCCCTTGCATTTGTGCATTCCTATCAAATGTTCCGTTGAACTCAGTCGGCAATTTTATACTGTTCGCGTCCACAAATGGGTCTTTTTTCGATACATATCCCCGCGATCAAACGTCTCATTCTTAACCGTACGCAGTATAGAATGACGCGGATAGAGATAGTATTGGAAATTCGGCGTCAATTCGCCCGAACGTCCGCGTTTTAGATCGAAACTATAAGAACTGCTGTATCGACGAGGGCGAGGCAACAAAAAAGTCACGAATCGGTGAATGACCTCATTTCGGTACCGGAATTGGCTTCCATTTTAACTGGCGAAAATCAGTATCAAACTCAGTGATTTCGATCGCTTGATCAACGGAAACGTCTCGAAAGACCTGAGTCGTGCCGCTGGTCGGCCATCGGATTTCGAGCAACGCGATCCGATCTGCCTGAGCCAATCCGATTGTCTGCTGCAGAGGATTGGCTCCGAAGCTGCTACCCGTTGAAATATGACGGTGAATCGTCTGCGGGTTTGCGCCTGCAGTGACGACCTTAATC
>JAQGHT010001078.1 GCA_028291565.1 Planctomycetaceae bacterium
CAATAGCCCAGGGTTGCCGCGATGAGCGGCTACCCTGGGTAAAGCCACAAAAATGCCCTTCAACCCCAACAGGGTTGCGCCCCAGGAATATCCGATTTTGACTGGCGCAACCCCGATGGGGTAGATGAATTCAGGCAACTCTAAACCCAGGGTAGCCGCTAGACGCGGCAACCCTGGGCTATTGACACATCCCCTTTGGGGAAGGAAAGGATTGAAATCCCACGTGTATTAGAATACAGACTTTCGTCCTATGTATTTCTCTGGAAATTCTGTGCGTCGAAAGTATCAAAAATAAAAATGGTGAACCCAGTCATTCGGTAATTCCCGGAGCCGTACAATGTTCCAGCTTGACCACTTCTCCCGAAATTGCGAGGGACTTTCCCGACGGGCCTGGTTGCAGGTCGGTGGTCTCTCGCTATTCGGTTTGACGATGCCGCAATTGTTGCAGGCCGAAGCCGCACAGCCGTCGACATCGCGTAAAGAAACGAACATGATCCTGCTCTGGACGAGTGGTGGTCTGGCCAATATGGACACGCTCGACATGAAGCCCGATGCTCCCGTGGAGTTTCGGGGTGAATTTCGTCCGATCGATACCAATCTGCCAGGCTTGAGCGTCTGCGAACATTTGCCATTGATGAGCCGTCAGATGGACAAAGTCTGTCAAGTCCGTTCGATCGTGCATCAAGGCAGCCAGCATGCCGAAGCCAACCATTGGATGCTGACCGGATATCCCCAGGTGCCCGATGTGAACGCCGCACCGGTTGGCTCGACGATTTATCCCTGCTTTGGTTCAGTGATCTCCAAAGAGTTGGGCTGGAAGAACGGCATGCCACCTTACGTTCAATCCGCTGGCTCGGAAATGGCCTATTCCGGGGGCGGCTACCTGGGTTCGGCTTATAACGCACTGATGGTTCGCCGGAACCCGAACGACAAGGATTTCTCCGTTGATGACGTGTCGATTCCGACCCAAGTCGGCGTTGAACGGACTCAACGGCGGCGTAAGATTCTGGATCGTCTGGATGCCTGGCAACGGCAAGTCGACCGTTCATCCGAGGCCGTCTTCAGCCGGGGTGAATTCTACCGCCAGGCCTATGACTTAATGACATCCCCGGTCGCGAAAAAGGCGTTCAATCTGTCCGAAGAACCCGACAAACTTCGCGACGCCTACGGCCGAACGCGGGAAGGCCAGGCAACCCTGCTCGCCCGACGATTGGTCGAGGCCGGGGTCCGCTTTGTTTCGATCGATTTCTCGGGCTATGACACGCACGACAAGAATTTTATCCGCTTGAAAGACCCGCTGTTGCCGACTCTTGACCGAGCCTGGTCGGCTTTGCTGTCGGATCTATCTGATCGCGGAATGCTCAGTAATACCGTCGTATTGTGTGCAGGCGAATTTGGCCGGACGCCAAAAGTAAATGGGGCCGCAGGCCGTGACCACTATCCGCTCTGCAATGCCATTGGATTCAGCGGTGCGAATATCCGCATGGGCAGCATTGTTGGACGGACCGATTCCAAGTGTGAGCGGGTCGTCGGCAAGGAACACTCGACGCTGGATTATGCCGCGACGATTTTCCGTCTGATGGGGATCGATGACACCAAAGAATATCACACCAATGACGGACGTCCCGTACTCATCAATGGAGGCGGTCGGCCGATTGACGAGGTCCTCACTTGATCACGTTCCGAGACTCCGTGTTCACCGTACTGGCCTGGACGTCAATGTCGGCATTGGCGTTGGCTCAACTCCAGGCGCCATCGTATGAAGAATGTCGTCTTGATTCGATCTTTCCCTCTGGTGGACGGCGTGGAACGAGCGTCAAGATTGAGCTTAAAGGGCTAGGCAACGGATTGACGTTGCCGAAGGACATTGTCATTGATGGACCGCCCGGAATCACAGCCAAAGATTTGAAATCCGTCAATGGCAATACGCTGGAGGCGACGCTCGAAATCACTCCAGACGCACCGCTGGGACGGCGTTGGCTGCGTGTACTCAATGAGCGCAGCGGACTGACCAATTTCGTCTATTTCGTCGTCGGCAGTCTGCCGGAACGTTTGGAAATCGAACCCAATAACGAAACCGCCAAATCGGAATCGGTCCAGCTGCCGGTGGTGTTGAATGGTCGCATCAATCCCGCAGCGGACCTCGACACATTTCGCTTCTCGGGAAAGCGCGGTCAAAAGATTGTCGCTGCGATTGCGGCTCACGCGTTGGATATTCATGGCCAGGGCCGGAACTATGGCATCGCGGACTTCAGTCTCGAACTCTTCGATGCCGCGGGACGCACTCTCGCCTCGGCCGAAGACACGCTGGGATTTGATCCCGTGATCTATCACACGCTGCCCGACGACGGCGACTATCTGGTGCGCGTGCAATTGCTCAACTATCAAGGTTTCCTTGAAGCTGTCTACCGCTTGACTCTGGGTGAAGTTCCATATCCCACGAGTGTTTTTCCACCTGGGTACCGTCGCGGGACACCGACTGAAATCCAATTCTACGGACACAATATCCCGCCGGGGACGACACGGACGGTGGGGAATTCCACCGTTGCACCGATGAATGCAGGCGGAGTTGCAGCAGGGCCTGTGGTCTTGGGGGCATCCATCTGGGACGGTCTGGAAGGATCGACCTGGGATCCATCCTACACGCTACGCCATTTGGCTCTGGATACGCCTGAGAATTCCGGACTGGATCTGCCGCTCGTCGTCGGTGACCATCCGGAGTCGATCGAGATTGAGCCCAATGATGGATCTCGGAATGCTGGACTTTTGCCGATTCCAAGTACGGTCAATGCACGGTTTGACAAAGCCAATGACGCGGACTGGTTTGCGGTTCGTCTGGAAGCCCAGCAAAAGATCCAATGCGAGATTGTTGCTCAGCGATTCTTAAGGTCGCCCGTCGATACCCTCATGCAAGTTTACGACGCGAAAGATCAGTTGCTGATCGAAAGCGACGATGAAGGATTTGATCCCGGCTATGAGTCGTATCACGATTTCAAAACGACCGATAGTAAACTGAGTTTCTCGGCTCCAGCCGCGGGGGATTACTTCATCAAGGTCACGGAACAGTCGGGAGTGAATGGCCCCCGCGCGGTCTATCGACTGACGGTTCAACCTGAGCGGCCCGAGTTTCGACTCTCCCATTTTCCGGATGCCGTTCCCATCTGGGGACCGGGCAGCACAGCCTGTGTGCTGGTCCGGATTGATCGCTTTTCCGGTTTCAACGAAGACGTCGAACTGACTGTCGAGGGGCTGCCGTCTGGATGGTCGAGCAGTTCAGCGACGTCTCTGGCAACCAAGCCCGAGCGGCCGTTTAACACCTATCAGTTCAAAGTCTTTCTGACGATCACCGCTCCCAGCGACGCGACGGTCGCGACCTCGGTCCCATTTCGGATTGTGGGCCGAGTCAAACGGGCCGACGGAACAACGTTGGAGCACGCTTCGATCCCTTTGACGTTGTTCTATTCCAGCGACACCGGATTCTTCCGTGCCAGCCCGATTTCGCGCGTCACAATCGCGAAATCTCAAGGTCCCTGGTTGGAAGCGGTGACGAGTGAGATCTCGATCCCACAAGGAGGATCGGGCAACGTGATCGTCAAGGTTCACGGAGCCGGAGACGTCAAGGAGATGCCAATCGTCGTGAATTTGGCGACAGCCGGAGTGGCGTGCGGCCTGACGACGCCTCGCAATCTGCCGATCGTCAATGGCCAGGTCGAAGTACCGTTGCGACTACCGGCGGAGGTGCTGCCTGGAACTTATGGGGTCACCGTTGCACAAACCTGGCGGAGTGACATCCGTATCGGTATGCCGGGACCTTGTACTCGATTGATCAAGATGACGGTTGTGCCCGCGAAGTGAATGTCCCGGGTTCGCTGATTTTTCAATGTTCAAACACTGTGATCCGGCCGGATCATAAGACCCGCTGCCTGGCGATGCTCGAAAGCGTCTGATCGAAATGAAAGAGTACCAGTTGTGTGGGAAATAAATTGTCCGACGTGTTGCGATCGAGGAATTTCGACTATTGCGGTCTAAACTGTTCGCGGCCACGAATGAGCCTTTTTCAATACTCATCTCCGCGATCAAACGTTTCATTCTTAGCAGTGCACGCGGTCATGAATCGTGCCACTGCTTTAATGCTGTTCTCGGCGTTCAAGCAGTTCTTTTCACCGCTCCGTAAGCACTGCTTAACGACCGAGTACAGTCGTGAAGCAGTGGCACATCACTGGAAAGTTGCAAGGCTAAACCGCTCTGGTGTTTCGTCGCTTTCGCCGAGTGGTGCCCATGAAGCACGTGGTGCACCGACTCGTGGCTTGAAAACACGCGATCCATATTGTCCAGTGTCGAAGGGGCGTTCCAGCGCTGGCCCAATTTCAGGTTGATGTTCTCGGCATCTTTCATGCTGGCAGGGACCGTCTGGCCGTTGTATTTAAGCACATTGGTGAACTCGTGCATCACAACGCTCAGCAGGTCCATTTCTTTTCCGGCCTTGCCGCTCGCGACCAGGATTCCATTGTTGAGCTTGAATCCTTTGTTGTCCGCCGGCGTCGAATCGATGTACCAACCATTGCCAGCGCCATTGTTGTCGATCAGCACGGTCGTGGGGCCGTTGAGAATCCCCAGATAACCCGGTCCACTGAGGTCCTGAATCTGGAATTGCACGCTCTGCAACAACGCGATTTCCGCTGCCGACGCTCCGGCACTCGCAAACCGTGCGATGGCCGCATCCGCAATTGTCTGCAGATCACTAGTGGATGTCGTCGTAGCGTTCTTCTTGGTCCCTGCAGTACCTGACGCGGACATCTGCGTGATGACCACATCAATTCCATCCACAACGTAGTTGCCAGCGGTTGAGCTGAAGGTGAGGTCCAAAACGCCATCTGCCGAGATCTGTGACGAATTGACGGTAAACGATTTGGTGACATACGTATTCGGCGCGACCAAGTAAGATCCTGTCGTCAAGCCAGCGTTTCCTTCAGCTATGACTGACATCGTGGAACCGGATGGGGCGAATCGGTCGTAAGAATAGATTGAGATCGTATACGTATACGATCCAGTCGGCGGCAAGGGCACATTTAAACTGAAGGTATTGCTAGCCCCCGCGATTCCCGATGCGAAATCTCGAACGAGCTGACTATTGGGGCCCGCCGGATAGGAACCATCAACGGTGTTATTGGTTTCGTTGACGACCAGGCCGCCGGCCAATGTTCCCGTTGGCTGCCATCCGTAGCCCTTTGCGGCGGTGTAGACGCTCGTGCCATAGACCGGTGTCGTTCCCGTTGCCGTCTGCGGACTCGCCGTCGAATTGAAGTCGAACTTGCGAGTTGTGGTATCCGCCGTGTAAGTCACAGTTCCGGTGCCAATCGAACGACCTTCGACTTCGACGAGTGAGACCGTTCCAGTTTGTGTTGTTGTCAAATACGGCCGGCGAATTGGCACAGACCACACTCCGCTCGCCGGTGCCTGCACTTCTTGCGGATACAATCGTGAATCGATATCACTCGCACCCGACCCGAAGGATGTGACAACGTCGTAGACAGCCCCGGGTGTATAGGCTCCCGAGGCGACTGTGAAGAAGTCGGTCATGGAAGCATCCGCACTGCGCGTCACGGCCGGAATATTGATGGCGAACGGCGTCACCGAGGCCGTTGGAACGAAGCTGAGGCCGTTTACGACCCAACCATCATCCACGCCACCGGCAGCGTCTGAGAATTGCAATTGCAGTTGCCCGGTCGCATCCGTCAGGACCGTGAAATGGACTGCTTGCCAGACCCCGGCGGCCAGTGTTTGCGAGGGGCCGTTGCTTGGCGTATTCGTTACCAGGCCCGCGCTGGATTGGTTCTTGATTGTATTTCCATCGGCAGGAACGGGATTTCCGGCGGTGATGTTGCCGCCGCCCACGACAGAAACCTGCATTTTGTCTCGAGCAACCGTGTCGCCGAACAGCCAGGTCACTGTATAGGATGTATTCGGTACCAGATCGGCCTGGAAGGTGCCAGGGGCCGCTTGAGTTCCCGTGTTCGCATCCCGCAAGACGGCTGTCAGCGCGGTTCCATCGGCGCCAGAAGGAGTCGGGCTGACCGATGTGAGGGTTGTCCGGTCGAAACTTCCGGTTGGCGTCGCCCCCGCAAGCCAGCCATAGCCGGTTCCCACCGAATAGGTCGTGGTGGGAGTCACGGCAGTTTGTCCGCTGGCCGTGATGCCGCCGGTTGACTGGAAATCGAACAGTTCGGTTGTGGCGACCGCCACGACATTGATCGTCACATGCCCTGTATCGGTCAACGTTCCGTCGCTGATTGTGTAGTCGAAGCCTGCCGTCCCGTGGAAGTTGGAGGCCGGCGTGAAGGTGACAGTGTTATCCCCATTGAGAATCACGGTTCCGTTCGTCGAGTTGCTGACTGCCGTCACGGACAGTTGGCCGTTCGTATTATCGACGTCGGTGTCATTACCCTTCAGGTCTGCTTGAGTCAAAGTCAGCGGAACATTTTCATTCGTACTGAACGTATCATCGACCGCGACCGGTGCGTCATCACTGCCTTGAACGGCGACAGAGAGTGTCGACTGCTCATTGGTCGTGTAGCTCACATTATCGATGATCACACCCTGATCGCCGACCACGGCATTACCGGAAGCTCGGAACAACAGCCGATCATACGTCACGGGCGCGACACCGGGCTGATTGTCGCGGAAGTATTCTTCCCAGCCGACGCCGGTATAGACGAGTTGATCGTTGACATAGACTTTCCAGATATCATTGTTCGGGCCATTCACAAATTGCTGGGTAAAGCCCATCTTTGTGGGAGCACCAATCGGGAGCACTCCCAAATTGATATCGACGAAGTCATGAATGCTGTCGTCATAGTCAAAAGCGTGCAGGACCCAATTTCCCGAGGCATCGTTTTCCAGACGCAGCAGGTTTCCGCGTGCTCCGGAGCCATCGTCCATATCCACGCCCAGATAGCTGCCCGTCGCGGACAACTGGAGCTGTTGTGGTGTGATGGTCCACGATGCTTCGAAAGTACTGGTCACCGCCCCGGCAGCCGGTTCGGATGCGGTCTGCGTCAATACCGGGCTGAGAGGTTGGTCACCAAATGATCCGGAAGTGAATTGCCGCGTCACTTGCCAGCCCTGCCCGCCTGCGGTCGTGACGACGTTCTGATTGAAAAGCGGATTGAGTACAGACCAGCCATTTTCACCGTTGGCGATCGGCCCCAGCCCGTAGGTCGGACTTTCAAAGTTGATGAATAGTGCATCGCTGCCGCCGTGATGGTCGGACACGGTATACGTAAATGTGTCGGTCACAGGAGCACCCGCAGGCGCGGCTCCGGACGGCAGATACGTGTAAGATCCGTCCGCATTCAGCGTCAGAGTCCCATACTTTCCGACGATTGGCTGGCCCACCAGATTCACACCCAAATCGACAGAACTAACATTCAACGGCGCACCATCGGGGTCCGTATCGTTGGTCAGCACATTGCCGGTGACCGACGACCCATCGGCAACATTCGCTGAATCGGAACTGGCAACGGGCTCGTCATTCGTTCCCAAGATGTTGATCGTCACTGTCGTCGCGGTACCATCCGCCGAAAATACGTTGAATTGATCGGTGTAGGTTGTCCCCTGCACGAATTCGTTGTGGGCCGACATGGCGGTATAGGTCCAGGCACCCGCCGTGTTGATGGTGAACGTTCCATACAGACCAACGGTTCCTGCTTGTGCCTGGAATGTCGCCGGACTGTCAACGTCGCTGATCGTCAATGTGCCACTGGCGTTGAGGTCTGACGCCAGGTTGGTTTCGGTAAGGTTACGCGTATCGGCCGACAGAGTTGCGGGAGCATTGGCCCCTTGAACGTTGACGGTCAGAGTCGCCTGCTGGTTCGTCGTATAGCTGACGTTATCGATGACCACTCCGTGATCTCCGACAACAGTGTTCCCGGAGGCCCGGAACAGCAGCCGGTCGTAGGTCACTGGAGAAACACCCGGCTGGTTGTCGCGGAAATATTCTTCCCAGCCGACACCCGTGTAAACCAGCTGATCGTTGACATACACCTTCCAGATGTCGTTGTTGGTTCCGTTCACAAACTGCTGAGTGAAACCCATTTTCGTGGGGGTTCCCACTGGAATCACTCCCAGGTTGATATCCACGAAATCGTGAATGGTGTCGTTATAGTCGAAGGCATGCAGGACCCAATTACCTGACGCGTCGTTTTCCAGTCGCAGCAGGTTTCCGCGAGCGCCCGTGCCGTCATCCATGTCAACGCCGAGATAGCTGTCCGTTGCACTGGTCTGAAGTTGTTGCGGCGTAATGGTCCAGGATGCCTCGAAGTCGCTGGTCACGGCTCCGGCTGACGGCTCGGCCGCAGTTTGCGTCAATGCGGGACTCAGGGGCTGGTCGCCAAACGAGCCGGATGTGAATTGCCGGGTGAACTGCCATCCCTGGCCTCCTGGAATCGTCACCACGTGCTGGTCAAACGCTGGATTACCCACGGACCAGCCGTTTTCGCCGTTGGTGATGGGTCCCGTGGCGTAGGTTGGGCTTTCGAAGTTGATAAACAGCGCATCGCTGCCGCCGTGCTGATCAGAGACCGTATAGGTGAAGGTGTCGGTTACCGGATTGCCGTTCGCCGCACCGGACGGGACGTATGTGTACGAACCATTCGAATTCAGAGTCAGCGTCCCGTATTTACCGACGACCGGATGTCCTACCAGATTCACGCCCAAATCGACGCTTGACACGATTAAGGGATCGCTATCGATATCGACATCATTGGTGACGACGTTGCCCGTGATCGTCGCGCCGCCGGTTGAGCTGGCGGTATCGGCATTCGCAGTGGGCTCATCGTTCACCCCCGTTACTGTAATCGTCACCGTGCCCGTAGCACTGCCACCTTCACCATCACTGATCGTGTAGGTGAATGTGTCAGTCGTCGTCTGGCCCACGGCAAGCCCCTGCAGGATCGCCGAGGTCCGCGGGTTATAGGTGTAGCTACCGTTGGGATTGACGTGCACTTCTGCTCCGTCCGCACTCGTCAGACTATCGCCTGTGACGGTCAGTGTGTCGTGGATCCCGGCGGGGTCCGTGTCGTTGCCCAACACGCCCGGGGCGGCAACGGTCAAGAGAGTGTCCTCGTTCGTGGCGCCGGTGTCAGGATTCGCGGTCGGTGCCACATTCAGGGACGTGATCACGACAGTGTCGGTGCTTGAACCTCCGTCATCGTCAGTCACCGTGAATTGGAATGTGTACACGCCATCGTCCTGAGGCACAAAACTGGCGTTCTGCGTGGTGGCATCGGGGATAACCTGACCATTCGTCGCGCTCACCAAATGCCACAGGAAAGTGTGTGTGTCGAGTGTCCCTGGATCTGTGAAGCTGCCGTTGAGGTTGGCGGTACTGCCTTCATTGACGTTGTGATCCGGGCCGGCATCGGCCACAGGCGCCACATTGTTGACCGTCACCGTGTAATAGGGCTCAAATCGCAGGTTGTCGATCACAAAAGCGTCATTAACGCTTGCCGTATGCACAACCACTTGGTCGAACGGCACCGCGTCTTGCAACCCAATGAACTGGAAGTTGAGATTTGTGTTGAAGTTGTGCGTCGCGACGACATTCCCGCCGCTCAACAAACTGACAGTTGTGACGCCCGTCTGTGACAGGAGTTCAAAGCCGATGCGATTGATGGGGGAGTTAAACGTGAAGTTCAGATCTGGATAGGGAGATCCCAAATCGGCGCCGGTTCCAACCAGTGGAAAGTCATCTAGGACGTAATCACCGCTGGGGCCAAATTGCCGCGGATTCGCCGCATCTGAATAATAGTTTGTGATCCCCGCCTGGTGGGGACCGGTCAAGCTGATCTGCACGCCTTGCGCCGCGTATTGATTCGTACTCAAGACGTCGCCCGGGAAACCCGTTTGGGTCGTCAGGCCCTCGAAATCGATCAGGGTTTCGGCCCCACTGAATTGATTCGGATTCGAAACTACGGTGGCGACATTGCCGGGTGCGACGCCGCCGTCGTCATCGGCTAGGGAGAACGTGACCGTGTATTTGTCGGACGGTGTACCGGTCGGGTTGTCATCCAGATATTGATGTTTTTCGCTGAACGATGTCGTTCCCGCGACGTAATTGAAATTCTGCGGCGCCGAGCCGTCACCCCAGTTGACTGTCAGTGTGAAGCTGTCCGGTGTTCCCGGATCACTGATGTTTCCAGCCAGGAAGGCGAAGTCGTTC
Source organism: Planctomycetaceae bacterium (assembly GCA_028291565.1). Lineage (GTDB taxonomy): Bacteria > Planctomycetota > Planctomycetia > Planctomycetales > Planctomycetaceae > JAKFVC01. Next base: position 10,220 of record JAQGHT010001078.1, read on the forward strand.
TCGTTGATGGGCGAAGTCAGCGTCACGTTGCTGAGCGTTGGAGCCACATTATTAACCGTCACCGAGGTTGTAGCAATCGAGGATGCGCCGTCATTATCGGTCACGCGGAGCGCGATTGTTTTGGTCGCAGGCCCGTCCAGGCCCGTGAACTGAGGCGAAGCGCCGGTCGCATCGACGTCGAAGTTCGCCCCGTTATAGTCAAAGTCCCATTCGTACGAGACGATGGTTCCGTCTGGATCGAAGGAGCCGGAACTGGAAAGCGTGATCTGGCTCCCCTCGTTGACGAAATACGGGCCGTTCGCGTCAGCAATCGGCGGGACGACCCCATAGATCGTAATCGTCACGGTTCCGGTCGAGGTCGCTCCGTGACTGTCTGAGACGACATAGGTGAACGAATCAGTTGCCGTCGCTCCGGGCGGAAGATTGTTAAAGGCACCATTGGGATCGTAGGTGATTGAACCGCCGGGATTCAAATCTACGCTACCCAAGCCACCCTGGCCACTGACGCTGATGACCGTCAGAGTATCGCCCGCGTCGACGTCAATGTCATTGCCCGTCAGGTCCAGCTGAGTCAAAACCAGCGGCGAATTTTGCGCAGTACTGAATGCGTCATTCACCGCGGTTGGAGGGTCATTGACCGGAGTGACAGAAATACTCAAGGTGGATGTGTCGGTGGCAGCACCGTCGAAGACAGTGTAGGTCACGACCGGAACCAGACCATTATAGTTCGCGGCGGGATGGAATGAGTAGGCGCCAGCACCGCTGATCGTCAATGTGCCGATACCAGAAATCGTCGCAGTTTGTCCGGAGACATAGGTCGTCGGATCCCCAGCCACCTTAAACTGCGTCACGCTGAGTGGGTCGCTTTCCGCGTCGGACGCGTTGGTTAGAACGTTGCCCGATAACGGAGTGTCTTCCAAAGTCGATACGATTTCATTTCCATCGACAGGTGCGTCATTGACCCCCGTGATCGTGATCGTCACGGTTCCCGTGTCAGACATCCCGTGGCTATCAGTCACTGTATAGGTGAACGTATCCGTCGCCGTTGCACCGGCGGTCAAGCTGTCGAAGGCGCCTCGAGGATCATAGCTGACCGCACCACCGCCCAGGAGATTCACCGCCCCCAGAGTGCCCGCACTGTTTACGGCGGTCACAGTCAGCGTGTCACCGGCATCGACATCGAAGTCATTTCCCGTCAAATTGAGTTGCGTCAGATTGAGAAGTGTGTCCTCATTCGTGGTAAACGAATCGTCGACCGCGACTGGCGGATCCTCGACCGGTGTGACGCTGATATTCAGGGTTGACGTGTCGGTCAAAGCTGAGTCTGAGACCGTATAGGTGACCGTCGGAACCGAGCCATTGTAGTTGAGAGCTGGTGAGAATGTGTAACCGCCGTTGCTGTTGATGATCAAGGTACCGATGCCGACGATTGTCGCGGTCTGACCCGCGGTATAGGTTGTCGGATTGCCCGCTACAGTGAAGACCGTCACGCTGAGCGGATCGTTGTCCACGTCAAATGCGTTCGTGAGCACATTGCCCGTCAGTGTTGTGTCTTCGAGTGTCGAGACCGTTTCATTTCCGTCGACCGGAGCCGAGTTCACATGATTGGCTTGAATGCGCAGAATGGCCGCACCCTGGGTGAAAACGTGAAAATTCACTCCACCGATGATCACATCAGGTGCCGCGGTCCATCCCGGTCCCATATTGACCGTGTCATCATTTCCGCGCAGCACCGTTAAAGTATTGCCGGTATGATCGGAATTAGAGTTGGCAGTCAGATTCAGCACTTCCAACTGGTTGAGAGTCAGCGTGTTCGGACCGCTGCCGTGAATATCGATCGTTTCAATATTCACCAGGCGATCATCGGGCAGTGTTGTCAGATTCAAATTGAGACCGCTGCCATCCAGTCGCAGTGTATCGGACCCATTGCCGCCATCGACACGCAGGAACGTGGTATCAGACACGGCCAGGACATCATCTCCCTGGCCACCGTACAAGACGTCCGCTCCGCCATTTCCAACAAGCCTGTCATTTCCGCCACCGCCAATGAGTTTATCTACCGCCGCCGTTCCAGTCAGCGTGTTGTCAGCCGCCGTTCCAACCTGCGTGGCACTATTTGTAAAGTTGCCTCCAAAAACAACGATACTCGCCCCGATATTCGGATTGGGATTGAAGAAAGCGTTTCCGCCGGGAGCATCCGCATAAGGTGATCCGAGAATCAGATCGGCAAATCCGTCTCCGTTGACGTCACCCGCTCCGCTGACAGAGAACCCATTCCGGTCACCAAGATTTGCACCGAACAACGTGATTCCATTGCTGCCGAGATTGGCCAAGTCCATCGTGGTCGGTAACGCAGGACTTCCATAAATGAGATAGCTTTCGCCAGCATAGGACTTGGTGTTTCCCGCCGCCCCGGCATGCGGAGCGCCGATGAGCACGTCATCAAAGCCATCTCCGTTGACGTCCCCGGCGCTGCTGACTGACACGCCGGAATTATCAAACAGGTCGGCTCCGAAAATGGTCACGCCCGACGTTCCCAAACTGGCGAGATCGATTGCCGAGGGCAGCGCCAGCCCGCCAAACACGACATAACTCTCGCCCGCATAGGATTTCGCATTCCCAGCCGCATCGGCGAACATGGCTCCAATGATCAAGTCGCCGAATCCGTCTCCATTGACATCGCCTGCATTGCTGACCGAAAAGCCACTGTAGTCGCCTTTGTCCGCACCAGAGATGGTCAGTCCCGCCGAGCCCAGGTTGCCGAGGTCAATCGTCGACGGTATGGATTTTCCACCGAAAATGACATAGCTTTCACCGGCCGATTGCTTGAGATTCCCGGCAGCGTCCGCGAAGTCCGCGCCAATCAGCAGGTCCGAGAAGCCGTCGCCGTTGATGTCACCGGCATTGCTCACAGATTTCCCGCTGAGATCTCCCACGTCACCACCGTAGAGTGTGATGCCAGCTGAGCCGAGAGTGCTCAAATTGATTGTCGACGGCAGTGACGCGACTCCGAAGACGACATAGCTGTCACCGGCTTCCAGCTTACCGTCTCCAGCACCGTCAGCTCGGTAAGCGCCAATAAAGACGTCATCGAAGCCGTCTCCGTTTACGTCTCCCGCGCTACTGACTGAAATTCCACTTGCATCGCCGATGCCAGTACCAAACAAAGTAATACCCGCCGAGCCCAGATTACCCAGATTAATCGTTGGCGGGAGCGCGGCGCCACCGAAAATGACATAGCTTTCTCCGGCGGCATAAGTGCTGTTTCCCAAGGCTGTCGCCCGGTACGCACCGATAATCAGGTCATCGTAGCCGTCGCCATTCACGTCGCCCGCTCGACTGACTGACAGGCCGCTCTTGTCTCCAGCATCTGCTCCGAAGATTGTGATCCCGGCACTGCCCAGGTTATGGAGGTCGATTGTCGCGGGCATACTGGGTCCACCGAACACCACGTAGCTCTCGCCTGCGTTGTATTTGGTATTGCCGGGCCCGTCAGCGTGGTCTGCGCCGATCAACAGGTCATCAAAACCGTCCCCGTTAATGTCGCCTGCGTCACTGACCGACCGGCCACTGAGATCCCCGGAATCCGCTCCGAAAATCGTTGTGCCCCCGGCCCCCAGGTTGGCAAGATCAATCGTCGTCAAGAGCGTTCTTGCGTCCAAGATTTCGACACGGGAAGTCCCTTGAGACTGCGACCGCAAATGGCGCTGCCCGCTCCGAGACTTACGAGGAGCACAACAGGCGGCAAACAAATCGTGGAGCCAAGATTGAATGACCATGACGAGTGCGACTTCGGTTTCGAGGAAAGGTGGCCCGTAGAACTGTCCGAATAGGAGGTTGGACAAATGCGCCAAAATCACGGCGCGCAGTCCAATCCCGCATAAAGCGGTATCAATTGCACGGGATGTGCCGAAATAACCGATTAGATATAACCCAGGATGTTGACAAAATGCAACAGAGCGATAGAATCGATGTAAGCTGATGGCTTGCAACAGGTTCGAATGTCAAAAGAGATCGCAAAAACACATAAAAATATGTTGCAACCTGTTTCCGACCGGCGTATCAAAAGCGAATCACGACGTTGACATTAGCACTGGAAACGGTTCCACAGTGTAAACAGCCTGCAACGGCTCAACCGTCTAGGCATGAGCGACTGGACACGTAAATCCGTCATACTTATAGCGATTGTGCTGAGTTTTCGTATTATTCCGGTCGCACCGATGTGTGCGTTTAAAGCGAATGTTTGGAGTGTTAGCACATTTTTCATGCCGCTAATTGGCAAAACCGTTAGGCGCCTCTTTTTCGTTACAAGCGGCATCTGTCGACTGAAGTGGGTGTAAAAAACGTCTGTGGTCTCGCACTGCGTCCACCGTCTCGAAACTCTCGCAGTTGTTCCAGTCCTAACTTCAGGGACGCCAACCTTAAGACTTCGCGTAGTCGAAAATGTCAGGTGCCGAGCAGTGCGAGCGGATTGCAGATGTGGCAGCCACCCCAGCAAGCAAAAATGAGTTTGAAGTGATTGCGAGTGCGACGTTGAGTTCCATCGGACTGCCAGCAGGATGTGTTACGGGAGTTGGTAGTTTGCCATTCACCGAACCCGACGAGGCGGTTGACTTTGTGAAGCGTTGGAGTCCAGTTGTCCCGTTCTGGCCGCAACTTCCCCGGCGTTGTCCGCAGGAAGACATGGTCACTCAGGCATTGGGGCTACTTGTCGAATTCCTGGAACCGAGTGCCCAGCCCTCGTGCTGGAGCCTCCGTAATGGTCATGAAGCCGCCTTCACTGCTGCAATGACAGGTGGCTCACCTGGACTGGTCGCGGATTCAGCAAGCGGCTTTTTTGAGTTCGAACGGTGGTTAGGGGCGAATCAATTTCCAGCAGCGCTGGCAATCAAAGGACAGCTGATTGGCCCTATCACTTTAAGCCAATGTTTGATCAAGGATGGGACTCCGCTGACGCACCAGCCCGGTTGGCTCGGTCTCATTGCTGACTATCTCGCCCGCCAAGCCGGCTGGCAAATCAGTCGACTTCAAGTGGCAGGCAGGCCAGTTCTGCTGGCTGTTGACGAACCATGTTTGAATCCTGCTTCCGTTGGTGAAGCCGTTACAAAAATGGGGGGGCTGAAGTCAGAGACGATGCGGGATTCAATCCGGGCATTGCTGGAATCAATTAGAAGCGCCGGCGCGATGGCAGGCCTGCACTGTTGCGCACAACTTCCCATTCCGTTCCTTTGCGGCCTGAGTCTCGACTACCTTTCGTTCGATGGTCATTTGCTCAGAAATGGCGGCGAAATTCACGATTTGGCTCAACAGATACTGGAACGAGGCGGTCGGTTTGCATTCGGACTAGTTCCCACAACTCGAACGCCGTCCATGGACGAGGTGGCTCGGTTGACCGCGGACTGGTGTAAACTCGCCACAGAAATGGGGACAATGAATAAGATTGCACGCCATTCGATGGTGACTGCGACTTGCGGCTTGGGATTATCCACGCCGGAATCGGCTGCTGCATCCTTCCTGGTTGCGGGACAGATCGCCAGGAACATTGAAGATTTTGGTAAAGCCTGAGAACCGAATGATTCATGACGCGGGTGCGGCGTATGTCGTGCGGTAATCCCAGGATCAAGTACGGCGCAATTGAAGCAAGTGATCATTTGCACCAGTAAGACTAATGACCTTACGCCAAACGCTCGCCGTGTGGTGTTATGCCGCGAAGGATTTTAGTGTGGCGAATTCCGCGTCGCTGAAATCGTAAGATTTCGGGCGGACCACGTCGCTCGGCCCGAATTTTCACAAATTCAGCTACGAAAATCCCTCACAGCGTCGCGTGTGGTGGAAAAACAAAATCGCCCACGAAACTCAATTCGTGGGCGATTTCAATGTCAGAATTCATTCCGCTGAGACTTCGCGATTCAGTTGGCTGTTCTCGCGGAGATGCCTTCAGCTCGATTCAAAGACTCTTCACCAGCCTATGCCACAATCACTCCGAGACCCACGGAATGGAAAATGGAAACTGTGAATCGTCAACAGCCATGACTATTTCTTATGCGCGGTATGGCAGCCTTTGCAATCGACAGCTTTCTTGAAGGCATCCTTGTCGTCGTCCTTCACAGCCTTCACTAGTGCGTCGCAGCGGTCTTTCCAGTCCTTCTCATCACCCTTTGGCGGCTTGTTCTTGCCCATGGCCTCATAGGCTTCAATCAACTTTTCCTTGTCTTCCTTCGTTGCCTTCCCGTCTTGGAACTTGTTGTTCAGCTTGTCTTTGTGGAGCTTCATCGCTTCCTTGATGGTCATCTTCGGCTTGTCTTTGTCCTCACCGACCGAAGTTCCGGCCATCCAACAGACCGCAAGAGTCACGACGATTCCACCGGCAATCACGTTCTTCATAGTTCATCCTTCTCAAAGAGGTAGACGCTTCCGATTGTGGAAGCCCGAACAGAAAGTGACGACTTTATCCGCGAGTGCCCCGACGACGTGGGCTATATCAACGTTTGACAATATGAGATTTGGCTATTTCATCGAATTCCGCGCCATATGGCAAGTCTCACGCAAGATTTGCAAGAACTCAGCCGACGCAAGTTCAGACAAAATCAATCGAACGCTGGTGTTTTGGCGTAACTGGCTACAATGCAATGGGGAAAATACCTCAGACTGACAGTTTTGCGTTCGCTTGCGTCTCCACCCTGACTCTTCGGTCGCGAAGCAGCTGAGACTCCGTGAGGGCAAGAATTAAACGTTCAATCGCGGGGATGTGAGCCGAGAACGTCTTATTGGCGGCCGTGAACTGTATATAATTCGCTCGAGATGAAAACGGCGTATTCCAAACGGTTATTTGTCCGCCGTTTCCACGAATCGAACCACTACCGAATCCAGGATCCGTATTCAAAATGGCCTTTAGCGAAGTACTGGCGGAGCGTATTCGACTCGCCGTGGCCCACAAATCGGGCCTCAACGAAATGAAAATGTTCGGCGGCCTGGGATTTTTGCTGAACGGAAATATGCTGGTGGGAGTCTGGAATGATTCATTGATCGTCAGGTTAAGTCACGAGGCGGCTGCTGACGCCTTGCTGGAATCTCATGTGACCGTGTTTGATATCACTGGCAGGCCAATGAAGGGTTGGCTGTTGGTGGCCTCGGACGGAATTGCGACCGATGAAGAGTTGCGGGATTGGATCGAGCGCGCAATTGCATTTGTCGAAACGTTGCCTCAAAAGTAGCATTCTCTCCAATGCGATGATCAAGAAACGGGTAGGACAGGTTTTCAACCTGTCCGTTTCCAGAGCTATGACAGATCAAAACCGATCTTGCTTAAAGAATCTACGACGATGCAGATAGGGAACGCAGCGAGTGATATTCGGACGCTGGTTGCCAGGCAGTCAAGGTTGCCAATTGGGCAGCTGACCAAAACGGAGCGAACGGCCCCAATCTCTGACGAAGTTGGCTAAAGATATCGCTCACGACGCGAGGAGATACACATGAATTTGAGCGACCTGACAGGCCGAGTCGCGTTGGTGACCGGAGCGAGCAGCGGCATTGGCCAGGCGAGTGCGTCAGCATTGGGGGCGGCAGGTGCCTTTGTCGGAATTCATTTCAATACCAATCGCGCTGGCGCTCAGCGGACTCTGGACACAATTTGCCATTCCGGTGGATCAGGCATGCTGTTGCAGGCAGATCTCTCGCAGCCCGAGCAGGCATGCCGAATTGTCGACGAATTGACACAGAATTCGGGTCGCCTCGACATCCTCTTCAACAACGCGGGCTCGCCGCTGGAACGATCCTCGCTGGAATCTTGTGCGTTGGACTTGTGGCAGCAAGTGATCGCAACCAATCTGACAAGTGCCTTTCTGGTCACTCAGCGAGCGATCCCGTTCTTAAAGCAGTCTGGTCACGGCGCAATCGTCAACAATCTCTCCTTGTCAGTCCAAACCGGCGGTGCGAATGGAGCCGGGGCCTATGCGATTGCCAAGGGTGGTTTGCAGGTCATGACGCGAACCTTGGCTCGAGAATTGGCTCCCTCTGTGCGAACGAACGCCATCATGCCCGGGGTCATTGAGACTCCTCATCATGAAGTCTTTACAACTGCAGAACGAATGCAGCAATATCAGCGGGAAACGCCATTGGGGCGCAACGGAACGGCAGACGAAGTCGCCGCGACAGTGCTATTCCTGGCCAGCGACGCCGCTCGTTTCATTAATGGAGCGATCATCGATATCAATGGCGGCCGATTCTTAAGGTGATTGCGTTTTGGCCCGGTTTGAAACGCCAGGCTTTATCCAATCAAACCGCCGAGTGAAGTGCCACACTGAAAAAGAATCGATTCAATGTCCGCTCAGAGTCGCGAAGTTCCAGCGAGTTTTCCCGCCAACCCGGATGCGATGCAGGGCGTCAAGCTGATTCAGACGCTGCGCGGACATACTGGCTTCATCGGTCACATCGCCTGGTCGCCGGATGGATCGCTGCTCGCCTCGCCTGCGGAAGATAAGACAATCCGCTGCTGGAACGCGAGAACGGGCGACTGCATGCGGACGCTGGAAGGTCATTCGGCGGAAGCATTCAGCGTCTGCTTCGGAGCCATGGGCCGAATCCTGGCCAGTGGGAGTGCCGATCACACGGTCCGCTTGTGGGATCCGCAAACAGGCAATCGGCTTCGAGAGCTGGAATGGCGGCATGGAAGTGTCAATAGCGTCGCGTTTGATTCCGCCGGTACGACTCTCGCGATTGCAGGCGATCATTCGACGATTGCGCTCTGGAAGGCCGCGAATGGCAAATTGCTGCGTATTCTGGATGGACGACAAAGTGTGATTAATCGCGTGACGTTTGATCCTGCCGGCGGAATCGTCGCGGGAGCGGGGATTGATCAGACAATCAATCTCTGGGATGCCGCCAGCGGCGAATTACTGAGAACATTGAAGGGGCATACAGACTCCGTTAACAGTGTCGTATTTGATCCTGGTGGCCGCATTCTCATCAGCGGCAGCGCCGATCACACCGTAATGTTATGGGATGTTTCATCTGGACGATTGGTGCGAACCCTGGAGGGGCCGACCGACCGTGTCCGAGATGTCGCCGTCTCATTTGATGGGCGGCTTCTGGCTGCGAAATGTCAGGATGGAACCGTTCGGATCTGGCGAAAAGAAACGGGTGAACAAGTCGCAATCATTCCGGATCCCGCGAAATCTGGACAGCCAACAAGCCTCGCCTTCCATCCGCACCTGCCGATTCTGGCGACCGTCGGGTCGGATCCAGGAACGCAGACCGACGAAATCATCCATCTTTGGGAACTCGAACCTGCGCTGTTACTCAAGCGGGCTCCTGTCATTCCTTCCTGCCACTACGTGAACGCCAAGGTCGTATTACTCGGCGATACGGGAGTGGGGAAGTCAGGGCTCAGTCTGGTTCTGAACGGGCAGCCGTTTGAGGCGACTGATTCCACACCCGGGCGCCGAGTCGTCTTATTGGAATCCCAGGAGGTCCTGACCAATGATCAACACCAGCAAACTCGTGAGACATTCCTGTGGGACATGGCTGGACAGCCGGGATATCGGATCATTCATCAACTCCATCTCAACGAAGTTGCCGTGGCCCTGATCGTCTTTGATGCACGGAGCGAAACGGATCCTCTGGCGGGCGTTCGCCACTGGGAACGGGCCCTGCGACTGGCGCAACAACGTCAGGCGTCCGCGCCATTGCCGCTCAAAACGTTTCTCGTGTCCGCGAGAAACGATCGGGGAACGGTTTCCGTCAGCAAAGATCGACTTGACGTTCTTGTAAAATCGTTTGGTTTCGACGGCTATTTCGAAACCAGTGCCCGAGAAGGCTGGCAAATTCCAGAACTCAGAGCGGCTATTCGGCAGGCGATCCCCTGGGATGCATTGCCTGAGGTTTCGTCATCAGTCTTATTCGCGCGGATCAAATCGTTTCTATTGCAAATCAAACAAACTGGTCTCCTGGTCGCAAACGCCAATCAACTCTATGAAGAATTCACTCGCTCGCAGCACGGACTGGAACGAACTGAGACTGATTTACGCGGACAGTTTGATACCTGCGTTGGGCGACTGGAAAATCGCGATGTCATCCGCTCTCTGAGTTTCGGCGGCTATGTCCTGCTTCAACCAGAGCTGTTGGATGCTTATGCGTCAGCCATCGTCAATGCTGCCAGAAGCGAGCCCGACGGCCTGGGATCCATTTCCGAAGATGCCGTGCTGGCAGGTCAATTTCATCTGCCTGCCGAGCAGAAGATTGCGGACCGCGATCAGGAACAGTTGCTGCTTCACGCGACTGTGGAAGAACTGGTTCGACACGACCTGGCCTTGAAGGAAAGTTCCATAGATGGCCGTTATCTGGTTTTCCCCTCACAATTCAATCGTGATTATGAAGACGCCCCCGAGCCACCAGGAAAGGCCGTCGCATTCACCTTTGACGGCCCGGTACAAAGTCTCTATACGACACTAGCCGTGCGACTTTGCCATAGTGGACTATTCACCACACGCCGCACGGAGATGTGGCGGAACGCGGCCCTTTTCACTGCCAATGCAGGGGGCAAATGCGGCGTCTATCTGCAGGAGTTCGCGGAAGCGAAGGGACGGTTGATCCTGTTTTACGAGTCACATGACGGACGGACCGCGAGCGACGAAACACGATTCTATTTCGAGGAATTCGTACTGGCACACGTATCGAGTCGAGCTCTCGCGAATTCCGTCGAGCGAGTCCGGTTTTTCATCTGCCCGAAATGTCTCACTCCCGTTCCCGATGCCTATGTCAACATGCTAAAAGAACAAGGGCAATCGGTATTCCGTTGCTTTTGTCCTGGCCAGGGAATCGTCTCTTTGTCCGAGCCGAAAGAGCGACTGCAGTATGGCTCCAAAGTCGATCAGATGGAACAGTCCGCCGACCAGCAACGCGATTTTGAAATGTTCGTCCAGTCGGCGCGTGGAGAAACTAGCACCCCCAGCTTTACCTCCTGGGCGGGCGACGATCGCGTCACGCTGGCAATTGTGTTCACAGATATCGCGGATTCCACGGCCTTGGGAGAACTACTGAAAGACCAGCGGATGCAAGAGGTGCGGCGAGCCCACTTCGCACAAAGTCGCAGGCTCATTGAGCAGTACAGGGGCTATGAAATCAAGACGATCGGCGACAGCGTCATGGCGGCATTTCGCTCAGTGGAAAAAGCATTTGACTATGCCAGAACACTGCAGGACGATCCAGGCCACGGTCAGCTCCAAATCCGAGCCGGAATTCATATTGGCGCGATGCAAATCGAAGAAGAAGATGTTTTCGGAGGGGCCGTCAATTTCGCCGCACGCGTCGTGAAATCAATCACGGGAGCCGAGATCTGGCTGAGTGATCAGGCCAAGCTTGACCTCGATAAAAGCGGTGCCCGGCAGTACGTCGGATTAAAATGGAATCAGCATGTGGGAATCCAGATGAAGGGGTTCGAAGGAGTCTTCACATTATGGTCGCTGGAAAGATAAATTCAGCCCTATGTGATACGACTAATGAGATCGATAAGTCCCATCACATTCCCCACAACCCAGAGTCTAATTCCGCGACGAGTCTAACGCGATCTGTTTGAATCGCTCCAAAGCACGATCATAGGCGGCTCGAGCAGCGGGGCGTTCGGCTTCTGAAATCAGCTTGCTTCGGGCGTCCCAAAGTTGACCAATCACTTCACCGCACCAGCGAGCGCTCGCGCTTGACGCGCGAATGGGGCGATTTCCAATCAGGACATTGACCGGGTTGGTGTGTAACTGCGGAAATTGACGCAGCGCCACCCAACTGCTTTGAGCAATCGCAACTTCGAATTCGACCGCGTGAGACTGACCGTCGGCGGGAACGACCTTCGCGGCGACCGCCTGCCCGTTCACGACGAGTTCGACCAGACGCTCGCCACCTTTGACCGAAACATTGGATCGCGGAGCGTGCAGGTTAATCGTGTCCCCCACCATTCGCCGGCCGATTGCCGGTTGTTGAGTCCCATAGGCGACTCCCAGTGGAGTACTGGGCGCGAACGCAACTTGAGCCGTGACTTTGATTTTGCCAGGCTCGTTCAATGCGATCTGAGATGTCCCCGGTCGAACACCGTTCACAGTGAATTCCAGTGCATGGGCGAAGCCATCGGAGACATACGATCTCCCCTGCGCCAGGCCATTGCACCAATCAGTGAAATCGACATGGTCGACTTGCCCCAGTCGTACGTAAACCCGGCCCTGCCCGACCCGCCGGCTGCTCATGCAGGGAAAGTCGGTTTCACCACTGACTTTCAGCGGAAAGCCACAATTCATCAGGTGATACCAGGTATTGAGTTCCGGAATTCGAGCCGTATCCATCGCGCTGATGAAATCGCAAACACCTTCCGAAGTGCTGACACAGATTTCCAGGGCTCCACCGCCATACATATCAGGAATGGCCAGATTGGGCAGCTGGTCTGCCGCCCGATTGAACGCGCCGACTAATTCGGCTTCAGTCAGCGAACCATCCTTGTCTTCATCACTGATCGCAAATGATTCTGTCAATAGAGCCCTGGTTGCTTCGGTGGCTGACAGTGTCGCGTTTTTGTCCTCATCCCAGCGCAGGAGTAATCGCTTCGCGCCGGTGAGCGGATTAACATGTAGTGCTGAATGTGGATACCCAGTTACGCCTCCCTGATCTTTGCACCACTTCATAACCGGTACGGTCCAGGTCGGCCAGCCCTTTTCTTTCGTACCCTCCGAGCCGGGATAGGTTTGCTCCTTGAGATTCAGCAGACAAACGTGCCCCAGAGCCTGGGAACCAAAACCACTGATCTCGAGGTCATACTTCAGCAAGGTGAAGGGTTGGCTCAAGTGATCGGCCAGCGGATTGAAGAATTGGCGCTGGAATTCATAGCACGGGCCCCAGGTCAACACACAGCCAACGTTCAGCCCCTCCCCCTGCACTTGCACAAACATGTCTTCCGGACGGACTCCTTTAGTCGGCATCTCATAGTGCGAACAACCCGCGCCATGGATGTGATGGTCGCCACAATAGAAGCCATGTTGCATGGGGTTCACCCAACGTTGCAGCTTAAGCGTGACTTCCGCGGGAGCGGATGAAGGAACCTGAAACTCGCGCTGCAATTCCAGGTATTCCGGCCCTCGGCAATATTCGATCTGGAATTTGCCGGGCGGCAGCAAAACCGATTCCCCATCGCGGCGGTAGATCTGGGGTTGAAAGAAGAAATCAGGCGCGAGTCGCTTAGCCTGCGGCGGATAAACGCGGCCAAAGCCGTCCCGAATCGTCAGCCGCGCGGCAGTCGGAGTTCCGTCCACATCACGAATCGCGAATTTCACCGGAATTGCCGGTCGCACCTCAAACAGAACGGGGACCTCACCACGAAAACCAATGTCCTGAGTCCCCTGTCCGACATCGAATTCGACGGTGGCTTCACGTTTGCCGGACTCGGCGCTGGCAATCAAAGCAATGGCATATTCGACTTCCAGTCCACTGAGATTGCGAGTCATCGGGGGACTTTGAAACATTTCCAGATTGAGGAATCGATCGGTTCGTCCGGCTGTGTTTTCGTTGTCTTTGAGTTCCGTTTGCGATTGTCTCTGCAAGATCGCCAATGCCGCACCAGCGTATACCGGGCCACTTTGGGGACTCCTCATATTCAGCGGTTTGGCGATGGTGCTCTGATTGATCACTTTCACCAGCAGTGGAGTGAATCCCGCCTGCTGGATCACGGCACTCCCCGGCCCACGCTGGACCTTCACCCGCACTTCGGGATTGATAGACACCACAAACACCACGCGAGAATCGAGGAGTTCCTGGAGCTTTCGCGAATCGCGAACCTTGCCAGCCTCATTGAGTTGGTTGACGAATTCTCCGGGTAATGGCGACCCCAGAAACTCCAGCGATTCGATCACCCGAGTGACATTGGCGGCCAGCGGCTGTCCATCAACAGAACTGACACGTTCCACTTCCTGAGCCGACAGTAAGGACGACATTGCCATAATGATCGTCAAGAATGCAACACGGCGAACAATCATGGAAGATCCTAAGGGGGAGGTCACTTGTCACTTGTCATTTGCGATGCAGGCGTTGAACTCGATGTCGTTGACACCGAAGATCAATAATGTCCAACAACAAGTGACCAATGACCAATATCACTGCATTAATGCCATGACGAGTGCTTGCTCCATCTCGCCAATCTTGAAACCGAACGGACCTCTGCCTGCTTTATAGGCGATGCGACCTTGAGTGTCGAGCACGTACAGGCGGGCGGGCATACCGCTGTATGCATGACCTGTCGTGTCGTGGATATCGTCCACGAGTAACGGCATGGATGGCTTCAGTAGTCGATGACACTGACCCGCCACGCTGATTCGTTCTTCGTACGTCTTCGGCTGAAAGACTTTGACTCCGACTTTTTCATTGGAGCACATGTGCCAGCCATCGACCGGATGGGCTTCACGAACATAAATCGCCAGGAATTCAGCGTCCTGTTTGAATCGCTGATAGACTTGGTCGACACTAGGGTACATCGCGCGAAATGGCCCGCACGTGAAGTTACCGAAGACGAGCACGACGGGCTTCGAACCTGTGACTTCAGACAATCGAACCGACCGCTGCCCATCGAAGGTCGTCAATTGGAAATCGGGAGCGGCAGCATCCAATGCAGGACCTTCCTGCATGGAACCAAGTTCTCCATTGAAAAGACCATCAAGAAGTGCCTCGTCCATTGGAGCGTCACCCGGCATGAACGTCGAGGAGAAGCCAGACAGCCAGGCCTCGCGAAGTTCTTCCAGCGTGACTTCGTCTTTGCCACCTGCGGCCATTTCAAAAAAGCGGTGCCAGTCCTCGCGCGTCAGCCGGCCATCTCCGTTTGACTCAATCTTGCGAAACAACCGATTGATTGCATAGGCATGATGCAGCCAGGGATTATGATCTGACCAATCGAGATCCTCGGCGGTGATTTGCGCGTCCTGGTTGCGGTCGAGTCGCTGAAACCATTCTGGCGGCCCCTGAAACTGTGCCGCGGAAATTACGGAATCCAGTTCAATCCCATGCCGCGCGGCCAGCCAGGCCCACGAGAAACGCGATTGACATGGCCCATACCAGCCCAACCCGCTCCCCATCTTCAAACCGCGGGCCAGTAGTAGATACATCCGAATGCCTTCGGGCGGAATCGTGCCAGCATACGCCTGCTCGATTTCGTCCAGCGGAATGTCCATCAACTCGGGGCCCAATGGAAACACTGTCGGACTGCCCGCAAGTGGCCCGGCGGAAGTATTGGCGACGCTATGATCTTTCGTCGTCGACGCGCAAGCAGATTCGATCTTCATATCAATGCAACTCAATCCAGCTGACCATGAAACGCAGGGCACAAAATCATAGAACAACAGCCTCTAAAAGCAATGAACGGGGCTGACACTCGACGTTCCGCTCACGGTTTTGATTTCAGTGCAAATTCAAACTTATCGGAATTCGAATTTCCGGTGACTTCCGCTACGAGCTCCGTTTTTTGATTGTAACGGTCGGGAATATCATTCTCTTCCGTTTCCACATCTTCCTTTTTCCCGGAGACGCTGATTTTCGAACGGACTCCGACGATCTCCACCTTTTTGGCTCCGACAGTCGCCGATAAGCTGAACTTGCCGTCGACCACTTCACTCCCCTCGGCATAGTCTTCCGAAGAAGTCGGTTAAAAAATGATATCCCCCTTTTCGACAGGCTCATCATCAAACGTCACCGTTCCCATGAAATCGGTCAGCAAGAGTGCTGCAGCTAGGCGAACGGACTGTCGGGGATCAGCGAATCGTCCCTTTTTTTGCGTTATTACTCTTTGGCGGCGTTTCGACTTTCACCTCAGACTCACGAGTATAGAGGCGATCAAATTCTTCGTCCGCATTCTTGCCCTCTTTGATCCAATTCAATTCTTTCTGCCTCAGCTCGGCATGCCACTTGTCGGCATCCGCAAGCTCCTTGGCAAATTCCGATCTCAAATCGTCAATTGTCAGTTCCGCAAATTGCGCCTTGATGTCGTCAGGGGTTTGAGATTTGATCTGTTCGGCCGTGAGCAGTTTCTTGCTTGATGGGTTCTTCAACTGTCCTTTCAAGACTTCCTCTGCATGCTCAAGATACGCTTCGCGAACCGATTCATCCTTGACTGTGTACGATGCTTTCAAGAAACAGCGAGCTGCCAGGCGTTTTGCATCCTTGTGATTACTCGTGTCACATAGTAATAGGTCGCCTAAGGCCTCCAATAATAACGGATTTTCATGATTCGCGAACCGCATCATCCCCAACACCGCTTTTATGGCTGCCTGTCTGTCGTTCGTGGAAAATGGCTTCGTTCCCTG
>JAQGHT010001121.1 GCA_028291565.1 Planctomycetaceae bacterium
CCTGTCTGCGGTAAGCTTGGGCCCGTTGCGGCGCGATGTGGTGAATTTGAACTTGCCTTCAGCGTCCGTCGTCCCCTTCTTGCTGGGCACCCGCACGCCGTATTTGCGCAGGAAAATCGTCGCGCCGGCAACCGGCTTGCCATCGGGACCAACCACCCGCCCCGGAATCTCGACAGTCCCCCATTCCGGGTGATCAAACGGGTCGGACTCATCCAAAGTCTCTGGTTTTGCGGCACCAGGCTTCGTTTCGACCTTTTGCGATTCCTGAGCAGGCGCAACCAGCTTGGGCGGTTCGGTTGGATTCGTTTTGGTCTGCTCCTCGAGCTTGTCTATTGCGGGTGGTTTCACCTGAACCTGAGCCAACAGAACCGTCGCCACCATCAATACGACGACGGCTGATACTCCGGCCGTCGCTAGCCGAGTCAAACGAACTCCTCGCATCTCCGCCGAGGACAGAATGCGGCGGATGCGGCTTTCCAACTGACCAGCGGGTGAGGCACCGATGCCCAGTGTCGCTGGAACTGGCGCGGTCCGACTGCAACGCTCGGCAAGGCTGATCAAAGTCGCCGCATAAACACCGGGTTCCGGCAATTCACGGATGGCGATGTCATCACAGATCTGTTCTCGCAAATCGGCAAGTTGCCGATTTGTCAGCATGACCACTGGATTCCACCAGTAGACGATTTCTGCAGCTTGCTGCAGCAAGCCAATCCACAGGTCTCCCCGGACAATGTGCGCCATCTCGTGCTGGATGACTGCGCGCAATTGATCGAATGATAGATGCGATTCGATACCAACCGGCACAACAACACGTGGCCAAATGAGCCCAAATGTGACGGGCGCTGGCAGTAGTGTCGAACGACAGACCTCGATTTTTTTTCGCAGCCCGACCCCTTCGGCAGCCGCACACGCCGCAGCATCAATCACGGGACTATCAACAGCCGAAATGGTTTGCTTCCAGAGTCGTAATTTCACCAGGCCGAGTATCGCCCGCACCAGACAAACTACGATGCCCACGAACCAAATTCCACACAGCGAAACACCAACGATCCTGGACCAGTGAGGGGTTGCGTCAGAAACGCGTTCAGTGATAACTTGTACCGGTATCGATTCAGAAACGACGGTGACCGGCGGCTCAACTGAAACTGACGGAGTATTCACAGTCCGCTTCTCTGATGATCGAACTGGTGGCGTTTGAGCGATGGGAACGAATTTCGAAGTCGCTAATCTGGGTTCCTCAATCTCGTCGATGCCGCCGCTCACTGGACTGTCGGACGGTAACTGAGGTCGATCAAAAGTCCCTGCGATCTGGATCGACCAGACTGCGGGCAGCGAACACCAGGGAACTACCACGGGCACGATCAAGCCGACCGCGAGTCCTCCGACTAGCAAAGCATGCCGAACGGGAAGTGACCAGCGCGTCCGGCGACTCAAGACAACCGAGATCGAGCAGACGACAAGCGATCCTACGGCTGCGTTCAGGCAGTGTACGAGGAACCCCGCGGACAACAAAAACTCCGAGAACACGTTCATTGTGGTTCTCCCTTGTTTCGTGTGGATTGAGACTTCACTTCGTCCATCACCTGTTTCAAGCGTTGGATGTCCGACTTGGAAATCTGCTGAGACCCCAGCAGACTCATCACGAGATTCGCTGCCGATCCGTCAAAAAACTCCTGGACGAAATCGGATGCCAGTTGCGCCTCCACCGACGCCCGATGCACGGCCGCGTCGTAGCGAAACACCCCTTGATCCTTGCTGCGCTTCAGCCAGGCGCGCTTTTCCAACCGGTCGACGAGATTCAGCACGGTCGTCCGACTGACGTCCCGGCCGGCTCGAATCGCGTCCCAGATCTCTCCGATTGTCAAACCCTGCGGTGAATCCCAGATCAGTTGCATGATCTCGAACTGGACCGGAGTCAATTTCCCTTCCGGCGTGGTCACGATTTTTCCCCCACACGTGCATTAATTGCCGCATGACGACAACTGTCGTTACGGCGGATGATACGCATAACGACGCGCGTCGTCAACAGGTGCTACAAGAAATTCTGATTTGGCCGTATAGCCGATGTGAGAACGTAGGGAGCCACTGGCGGTTCAAGAGTGCCGCAATATGCCGTTAACCCTTTTCTCAAGGGAAAGATAGATGCGCTTTAGCCACAGATTCACACAGATTCACACAGATGAAACACAGATTACGAAGAGCTTTGCACGCCGAAATTAGACTTGTAGTGCCTCAGACCACTGCGAGATTGAATTGATTTCAGCAAGACGGACGTCATCTACAATGTTGGGGGATTTCCTGTATTTTGAATGAAAATCTGTGTTTCATCTGTGGCTAATAATTCTACTTCCCCAATTCTTGTAAACGGGTTAACGACGCAGAGTGCATCCCGGTTGAGGATCACTCGGCAAGCAGAAACTTCAACAGCAATGCTGATTCGTACAGTTCTGGCCCGTCATGGCCGCGTGAATTGGCGCGAGCGGAACCCAAGTCTTTCAGCAGCACGATCTCTGCGTCGCCACCGAATTCACGGTACCGCCGAGCCAGCTCCGTCGAGTTCGCGCCGGTCGGAATCAGGATATCTTTGTCACCATGCAGGTGCAGAATTTTCACTCCGGATTTCGCGAGGGGAGCCAGATTGTCGATCGGATTGAATTCGCAAATGCGTCGGGTAAGTTCAGCCAGTGACAGGCCATAATCCAGTCCTTTCGTGGGTCCGGCGACGACGTTGGGCAGCGCGGGATAAGTGCGGAAGTCAGTCGCCGGACACATTCCAGCGATCCGGTCGACGCATGTTGGATGACGAAAGGCCCAACCATACGCGATCAAACCCCCGTGGCTGTGCGCCAAGAGTCGAGCCTGCTTGTGCAATCCCTGTTTCGAAACGAGCTGTTCGTAGAATTCCTGACAGACTTCCGCCGCGGCCGGGCTGCCACAGGAAGGTCCCACATCGACACCCGCGATGTGAAATCCCGCGGCAAGTGCCTGCTCGACATAGTGGCGATGCGCCACGCTGCCAAACCCATCATTGATCGCCAACCAGAATGGAAAGTCCCGCAGCCAGCGTTTTTGAGTGTCGATCTTGCCAGTCGGCTTGATGAGGAAGGCGATGCGATCGCGCACTCGCAGTTCAATTAGTTCGCCCCCCTTATAAGTGCCAGCAATCGTCGTGGGAATCTTCTGAACATTGCGGGCCGCTTCCGTCTTCGACGCCGGCGACTTCGGCTCATCACCCACTGCTGCCGAGGCGTTCATCAACAAGAAGGAGAGCAGAACGAAGAAACATCGCCGAGTGTCGCGGATCATAAAAACGCCCCCACGTCAATCTTGCTGCCGATACGCGATGTCGTGCTTTTCAATTCTTCTTCGGCACAAGTCGCGTCAGCCCAAGCGTGGCCCACGAACTTGCGGCACAATAAATCGGCGTCAAGAGTTTTGAACTCCCGGGCTCGCCGTTGGGGGTTGATCGAGAAATCATCGGCCACGTCCCGTCCGGTTTTTGCGTCGCGACCAGAAAGTCGATGCCGCGTTTGATTTCAGGTCGTTCGGCCGTGAAACCGGCGAGCGACAAGACATACAACGTCTGACCGGTGGCAAACGCGTCGCTCTTCAATTCCGGGACAGTCTGACTCCAGCCACCGTCGGCGCGCTGCAGTGCGAGCAGCTCATCGATCGTGGATTGCAGCATTTCGCGCGGTTTACCCGCGCGAACCCCCAGCAGCACCTTCAGCGCCTTGTCCTGATGAATGTTCGAGAGCTTAGCAGCGTCGAGCCAGGCAATCGCTTTCGACAGTGCCACGCGCTGCGTTTCGGGTGCATCAGGTCCCATTTCTCCCTCCAGCGCCATAATGACCCATGCAGCGTCGGTGGACTGCGTTTCATTGATCGGCGGCCGCCTCAGAGTCGCGAAGAACTCCCACGAACCGTCTGGCTGCTGCTTCTTAACGATTTCCTCTGTGATCAGCTTCAGGCTTTGTTTTTGCCCTTCGGTCAGCGATGTCATCGACCGCGCCGCGACGGCAAGGAACGGCAGCCCCATGTTCAGACCTCGCCCCTGTGGCCGCGGGTCGGGTGCAGCAGTCGGATCGGGATAGATCCTCGAGGCCCGTAATTTCTCGAGACTTCCGAGCAACGACTCGGTCGTCTCCGTCAGGTATTTCTTATCGATCGCGTACCCCGTGCTGCTCGGCTTCGCTGAGCGCCCAAAGCGGCATCGGTACGTGGTGACAGGCGGCACACCCGCGCGACTTCAACCAGGCAGCACTTTCCGTCTGAAGATATCCAATGGCGCGATCGACTGTCTGCTGAATCTGTTCGGCCGTCGCAATGGGAATCGCAGCCGGACTGGCAGCCGGCTCGTCAGCGTGCGCTGAAGTCGCAAAACAGAATCCCAGCCACAGGAGGACAAATGCAAATTTGCGAGCCATGAATTGATCTCTTGTTTTGAGCGGTGGCAACGGTCGACAGCCTCTTCCGATTCTAACCCGTTCCAGGACAGCGGTCGACCGAAAACTTTTGAATCAATAAAACGGACCGCAATTGATACGCCGTTTCGTGCCATTCATTTCGCTGGAATGGACTTCCCCAGCAGTCAAAAACCAGCCACTTTTTACCGAAAATGGTGATTCCATGAATGGATCTCATCGGGAAACAAACAGAAGATTGCCCCGGCGTCCTGCATTGGATTTCGGAGTCTCCATGGTCAGTTTTTTTCGTAGTCGCTCAGTATGTCTGACAATCTGTTGAGACTCGCCTGATGAACCTGGGTGTCTTGCTTTGATTCTCGCCGTTCTTCCAGCCT
>JAQGHT010001142.1 GCA_028291565.1 Planctomycetaceae bacterium
TATCGCGGAACGGGTAGCGACTGCAAAATGCGGCGGATCACTGCTTGAGCGCGAATTCGTTGGCCTTCGCGGACCAACCCCTTGCAGATCACACGGTGCGCGAGGACCGGCAGGGCTAGACGCTTAATGTCATCCGGAATGGCATAGTTGCGGCCTTCCACCAGCGCCAGGCTTTGAATCGCTCGATAGAAAGTCAGTGCGCCGCGGGTACTGACCCCCAACTCCAGTTCGTCGTTCTTACGTGTTGCGGTGATGATATCCAGCAGATATTCGTTCAGCGAATCGTCGACCCGAACTTGCCGCGCGGCCGACTGCAGGGCGCGCAATTGCTCTAATGACAGGACGGCTTTCAGGTCGTCAACCGGTTCACCATTGCGATGGCCGATCAAGACTTCTTTCTCGATCGCTCGATCGGGATAACCGATTTCAATACACAGCATGAACCGATCCAACTGGTTTTCAGGCAGCGGATAGGTCCCTTCATACTCGTAAGGGTTTTGAGTGGCCAATACGAAGAAAGGAGTCTCCAACTTATGAGTTTTGCCCTCGATCGAGACCTGCCCCTCACTCATTGCTTCCAGCAGGGCACTTTGCGTCCGAGGTGTCGTGCGATTGATCTCATCCGCCAGCAAAATATTGGAGAAGATCGGCCCCGGACGAAACTCGAACACACCTTGATTCTGGAGATAGACGCTCGAGCCGAGAATGTCACTCGGTAATAAGTCAGGAGTGAACTGCAATCGGCAGAAGCCACAGTCCAGACTTTTCGACAGAGCTTTGGCCAGTGCCGTCTTACCAACCCCTGGAGCATCCTCGACTAGCAGATGGCCCTGAGCCAGCAGCGTGACGATCGCCAATCGAATTTGCTGCGGTTTCCCGAGCAGAACGCGGCCCACGTTCGCTTCCAGAGCCGCGATATGTTGATGTGTTTCAGCCACCTGGCACTCCCGTGGTTCCATGCTTGCGACAAACGTGTCTTAAAGCGTGGCATGCGAAAACAGTTGGAACGTGATTCTGGGAATCACATTCCCGAACTGCCACTCCATTTCGGATTCTCGTAACCGCCAAATTCACCGTAGCCAAGGTCGCCAGACCTTGGGAGAACACGGCGCGAATTATCTTGCCAGCCAACCTAATCTCTGGCGACATTGGCTTCACAATTCCTAGCTCGGCAGGCGCGACCCAATCAGTCCTGTTTCCGGACTGGAAGCCGTGGCATACAACTTCTTGGGAATTCGCCCCGCAAGATACGCCATACGTCCAGCGCGCACGCCGTCCCGCATTGCGTGCGCCATCAGCAGCGGATCGCGCGCGCCGGCGATTCCCGTGTTCAGCAGCACTCCGTCGCAACCGAGTTCCATCGCCACGGCGACGTCGCTCGCCGTGCCAACTCCGGCATCTACTATAACAGGGTAATCAGGGTCCCCATCTTTCAAATATTCCAGACAAATTCGGATATTGTTCGGATTAAGAATCCCTTGACCGCTTCCGATGGGACTGCCTGCCGGCATGACCGAGGTTGCTCCGGCCTGCTTCAAGCGACGCGCTGTCATCGGATCATCTGTGGTATAGCACAGGACCTGGAACCCATCCGCGACGAGCTTTTCTGTGGCTTGCAAGGTGGCGATTGGATCAGGCAACAGCGTCTTGGTATCGCCGAGAACTTCCAGTTTGACCCAATTCGCGCCTGGGTTTTCGAGCCCCAGTAAAATCTCACGCCCCAATCGAGCCACCCGGACAGCCTCATCCGCGGTGAAACATCCGGCGGTATTGGGAAGGATCGTGTAACGCGACAAATCAATGAAATCAAGAATGTTGCGACCGGCTTTATCGACCAGTCGCTCGCGGCGAATCGCCACCGTAATGACGTCCGCCTGACTCGCGGCCAGGCACTGCTGCATCAGCTCATAAGTCGCGTATTTCCCGGTACCCACGATCAGTCTGGAGGTAAAAGTATGCGACCCCAGACGCACTGCAGCATCTATCGGCACGACCAAACCGGGCGTTGATTCTGTAGCCATTGAGATTCAACCCCCTCCAACAAGTGTCACGATTTCGATTTGATCTTTAGCCAAAAGGACACAGTCCGCGTGTCGAGTTCGCGGAACAAGTTCCTGATTGCGTTCCACGGCGAGAAAACGGGGCTGCTTACCTAAATGATCTAGCAGTTGTGCCACGGTTGTTCCTGGCGGAACAGTCCGAGATTCACCGTTAATCGTGATTTCAATATCCAACTCAGTATTCCTTCGTCTTGTACAGACAAAACAGTGTAGGGGCCGGGACACACGGAGTCAAGGAGTCGCGAAATCAACTTAAATAATGGGCCTAACTAAGGTTACAAAAAATGAACACACCGCAACCGGCGAGACTGGAAACCGTGTCGAGGTCTGTTATCATGTTGACAACAGCCGAGTGGAACAGTGACTCCGCAAATAGATATCGCTGATGAGGACGATTTCGCGATGGGACATACTACCTGGATGACATGGGATCAACTTCCCTGGTTGTCTCGTGCAGAACTTTCGGGTTCATTACTGCGATTATGTGATCGCCTGTTCGACCTGGCGCTGAAAGCCGAGCATTTCGGGTTGTTTTTGCGTGATGAATTGCCCGACATCGCCAACGAGTTTTCCGCCCAGTGGGCCGGGATCATGGTCAGAACTCCCGCCTGGAAGGTGAGTGCGGAATTCGGACGCCGTTCGATTACTGATCTCCCATATCAATTCCTATCTGACACTTTGGATCGTGAAGCCGCGGGACTGCACGTTCTGGAAACAGCGGGTTGCAGCCTGTTAACAGTTCCCCTGGTCAAATCGGGAACTCCGGGACAAGTACTGGTTCTCGTTGGCAAGGCGTTGACGGCGGACATCTTGCCGCAGGCTGTGGTCGTCGGACGAGCCTTGGGACTCGGACTGAAAGCCACGCAAGAACGCGACCGCAGTCATTTGAAGGTTTCGCGTCTGCGTGCCATTTTGCGGATTGCGTCGAATTTCGCCACGGCCCCGAATTCACGCGTGTTGCTCGAGCAGATTGCCCATGAAGCAACGCGCCTGCTGGAAACGGACCGGGCCAGCATTTTCATCTGGGATAAGGAGCAAAAGGAATTGGTGGCCTGTCCCGCGTTGGGTGTTGAAGGAGGCGAGTTGCGTCTGCCGGATCACGCGGGAATTGTGGGTGAAGTGGTCCAGACCGGCCGGGCAATTCGGGTTGACAACGCCTACGAAGATAACCGTTTTAACAAAGAAGTCGACGTGAAAACCGGCTACGTGACGCGGAATTTGTTGTGCGTACCACTCCTGGATGGCAAAGAGCACCGCATCGGCGCGTTCGAAGTCATCAATCGAAAAGACGGCGATTTCAATTCCGATGACGAAGACATTCTCAAGGAACTCGGCATTCAAGCCGCGATCGCCTTGCAGAATGCCCAGGAGCGGGAACAACTCTCGCGCAGGCATAAGCAGTTGACCGAGCAGGTGACCCAAGGCGTGCGAATTGTGGGCGAAAGCCCTGCCATTCGGGCCATTCGAGACACTATCGGTCGCCTGGCAACGAATGACCTGGCCGTGTTGATTGTCGGCGAGAGTGGAACGGGTAAGGAAGTCGTAGCTCAATCTCTGCATTACCAGGGAACGCGTCGCGACAACCCCTTCATCGCAGTGAACTGTGCCGCAATGCCCGATTCTTTACTGGAAAGCGAACTCTTTGGTCACGAGCGCGGCGCTTTTACCGATGCCCGAGAAGCCCGGCAAGGGAAATTCGAACTCGCCAATGGCGGCACCCTATTTCTCGACGAAATTGGTGATATGAGCCCCAATGGGCAGGCCAAACTGCTGCGTGTCCTGGAGCAAAAGATCATCACCCGCGTCGGTGGTTCGCAAAATATCCCGGTCAATGTCCGAGTTGTCGCCGCGACCAATGCGAACCTGGCCGAAGCAATTCGGGCCAAGAAGTTTCGTGAAGACCTGTTTTACCGGCTGAATGTCGTCAAGTTGAACTTGCCGCCGCTGCGGGACCGCCCCGAAGACATTTTGTTGCTGGCCGATCACTTCCTGCTGACCTTCTGCCGCCAGGCCAACCGCCGACCGTTGACAATGTCCGCGGAAGCGCGGCAACGTCTGCAGTCACATAACTGGCCGGGCAACATTCGCGAGCTGCGAAACCTCATGGAGCGCGTCGCATTCCTTTGCTCCGGCGACCGTATGGAAGTGGAAGATCTGGCGTTTATGATCAACGCCGACAAAGAGCCTGATTCGTCGCTCTCATTCAACGCTCCGCTCAGCGAAGCGACAGACGAATATCAACGTGATTACATTCGAAAAGCGATTGAACGAGTCGGTGAGAACATGAGTGAAGCGGCGAAAGTCTTGGGACTGCATCGTTCAAATTTGTACCGCAAGATGCGGCAACTGGGGATGGACGAAGGCAAAGACGGGGACAAGTAACAACGTCCAGTTCGCGACTTTCTGGAAGCTCGGCAAAAGTTACGACATGGAGAACCATTGCCGGTTGCGAAATATCCACCGCTCGCATGGGACACATCAGCCCGGGTCATGAAATCACCCCGCAATTCGCAGTTTCGCTAAAGCCTCACCCTGTTGCGACGACCTTCACTATTGTAAATTATGTGGAAGAAACTTGACCGCCGCGGACCCAAACTGCCTGAATTGGGGGTGGAATGAGCATTGTTGATCCTGCTGCCGCACCATCCATGAGACAACCTGACTCCGATTCGTTCGCCGAACTCGACGCTGCACCACAACCCGCGTCCGGCGTGCATGATCCGCGCTCGGTGGGAATTGTCGAAACCAAATATTTGACGCTGTTCGAGCCACCCAATCCGCTCGTCCTCGCAAATCAGGCGACACTTGGACCGATCACGGTCGCGTACGAGACTTATGGCACGCTGAATCACGCCAAAGATAATGCCATTTTCGTATGTCATGCCCTCACGGGTGACGCTCACATGGCGGGAAGACGGTCCAGCGACGACCGCAAAGCCGGGTGGTGGGACGAACTCGTGGGTCCCGGCAAAGGTCTCGATACCAATCGCTACTTTATCATTTGTGCTAATGTGCTCGGTGGCTGCCAGGGGACGACCGGCCCGGGCAACATCGATCCCAGCACAGGCGAACGCTTCGGACTGAAGTTTCCGTTTATCACGTTTGGCGATATCGTTGCGGTCCATTCGGAATTGGTTCGCAAACTGGGCATCGACAAGTTGCTGGCGGTGATTGGCGGAAGTGTCGGTGGAATGCAGGTCCTCGAATGGGCCGCAAAATTCCCGGACCAGCTGCGTGCGGCAATTTGTCTGGCCTCGGGGCCGCGTCTGTCGGCACAAGGCATCGCGTTCAACATGGTCGGTCGCCGGGCTATCACGTCCGATCCGAATTTCGCTCAGGGGAACTACTACGGAGACGGCAAGGGCTCGATCATCAACATCGAGACGGGTCCCAAACTTGGACTGGCCCTCGCGCGGATGGTTGCACACATTACTTATCTCTCGGAAGAATCCATTGAGCAGAAATTCGGCCGAAACCTGCAACATCGCGAACAATTTACTTACGACATGTCTACTGAAGTCGAATTCAAAGTCGAAAGCTATTTGAACTACCAGGGCCAGCGGTTTGTCGAACGGTTTGATGCCAACAGTTACCTGTATCTGACCCGTGCCATGGACTATTTCGATCTCAACCGGGATCACGGCGAATTGTCGAAAGCCCTCTCCAGGACCAATGCCAGGTTTCTCGTCGTCTCGTACACATCCGACTGGTTGTTCACGACGGCACAAAGCAAACAGGTGGTGGCAGCCCTGGTGAAAGAACAGAAGCATGTGACATTTGTGGAGCTGGAAAGCCCCTTCGGTCACGATTCATTCCTGTTGGAAGTGGAACCGTTGCAGGAGATGCTGGAGCCGTTCTTAAGTCAGACACATTTGAGCGCTCAAACTCGTTAGGCAGGACTATGGCCACCGCCGTCACACCACGAAAACAACGCCGCTTCTGCATGCCAGATCCGTTTGCCGTCTTGACGGACGAGATCATCCAGGCACAGATCAGCCCTGGTAGCCGGGTCCTCGACCTGGGATGCGGCGACGGACGTCTGCTGCAATCCTTGCGCGACCTGCATCAATGCCAGGTCCAGGGAATCGAACTCGATCTCCACGAACTCACACTGGCGATGAATCGAGGAATTCCCGTGCTCCAGGGGGACCTGGATCGGGGACTACCTCTATTTCCTGACAATTCCTTCGATTTCGCTGTGCTCAGCCAGACTCTGCAGCAAGTCCGTCAACCGCGCGTGATTGTGCAAGAGATGTTGCGCGTCGCGAAGCAGGCCCTGGTGGTCGTCCCGAACTTCGCCCATTGGCGAGTCCGCTGGAAAGTCGGATTGCACGGCAGGGCGCCAGTGACGTCGCAGTTGCCGTATGAGTGGTACGACACTCCCAATCTGCACTTCATGTCGATGCACGATTTTCGCGACCTGGCCGAATTGCTGAAGGCCAAAGTGATCAAGGAACTTCCCATTATCCGCGGGAGGGCGGTCGAAGGTGCGTGGTGGGCCAATTTGAGGGCGGACAGCGCACTGTATGTCTTGCAGAGGTCGGAAGTGGTCTGAGGGATAGGTTTTGAAACACGAATACACACTAATGACTACTGCTTCAGAAACGGCATTGCAGGCAGTCACTTGTGGATACGCGATTGAGTCTTGCGCCATCCGTGTCGCTCGAGCCATAAAATCTGGGAGTGGAAGGGGTCGGCCACTTGCGATGAAATGTGGAATTTCCGCCTCGATCTCATCCGAGCCGTCGCTCGCGAAATCCCGATTCGGAGTATATCTGATGATTCGAAGTGGCATCGTCGCAGTCATCCTGATCACATTGACTGGTCGCTCCTGCTTATTGGCTCAAGACGCGGCTGCCGCGAAATCAGCCCAGGCCAGGAATCCGAATGGGGAAAACGCCAAGTGGGTCTGGTATGACGGTGCGGGGAATCCCTTGAAAAAGGCATTGCCCGGTACGGTCTGGTTTCGCACTGTCGTACGGGCGAACGAACCTTCGACAGGCTCCATCCGCATTGCGTGCGATGACCATTTCGTACTGTGGGTCAATGGTCAGCGAATCGGTGAAGGAGGGGCACTCAAGCCACACCGTTTCAATTTGAACGGTATTGTCGAACGTGGTCCGAACGTGATTGCGATTGAAGCGACAAACAAAGAGGGCAGGGCGGGGCTGTTCGTCGATGGTGATGTCCGTGGTCAAGGGGGCCAAAGTATCCCGTTTGACACCCCGACCGACTGGAAGTCCACGCTGACTAAACCGGACGGAGACGCCTGGATGGGCCCGAAGTTTGACGATTCGAATTGGAAGCCTGTCCGAGAGTTGGCAGCGCACCAGGACTCGCCCTGGAAGGAACTGGTCTTTTCGGGGACCTATCTGGATCGCTTTGACGTCGCGCCCGGGTTTGAACTGAAGCGGATCGCCGAACCCGAACTCGTGGGATCACTCGTCTGCATCAGCTGGGGAAATCGAGGCCGTCTGCTTGCCTCGCGCGAACGCGGTCCGATCCTGAATCTGATCGATGAAAACGGCGATGGCACATACGACAAGGTGACGGAATTCAGCAAGAAATTGAAGAGTTGCCAGGGCCTGTGCATGGTCGGAAACGACCTGATTGCCGTCGGTGATGGCCCACAGGGAACAGGCATCTATCGATTGCCCGATGCCAATCAAGACGACCAGGCCGATTCGGAAGTGCTGCTGAGTCAACCCAAGGGTGGCATGGGCGAACATGGTCCCCATGATGTGGTTCTGGGTCCAGATGGCTGGCTGTATCATAACCTGGGCAACCACGCCTGGGTCACAGCCACTCCAGAAGCGACTACGCCTTGCCGGAATTATATCGAGGGCAATCTGCTGGAGCCTGCCTTTGAAGACGCCAATGGTCACGCGGTGGGAATCAAGGCGCCAGGCGGGACCATCTGGCGTTTCAGTCCTGATGGGAAAAAATGGTGGCTGGAGACCATGGGTTTCCGGAATCATTATGACATCGCCTTCAATTCACGCGGCGATCTATTCACTTTCGACAGTGATATGGAATGGGATGTGAATCTGCCCTGGTATCGGCCCGTCCGAATCAATCACTGCATTCCCGGTGCGGAATTCGGCTGGCGGAGCGGTGCCAAGAACTGGCCCGATTACTTCATCGATTCTCTGCCGGCGACGGTCAATGTCGGACGAGGTTCGCCCACCGGTGTCCTGTTCTATGAGCACACACAGTTTCCGGAAAAATATCACGGCGCAATG
>JAQGHT010001143.1 GCA_028291565.1 Planctomycetaceae bacterium
AAACTCAAGGGCCACCAGGTTCCACGACCATCTGGAGAGGTATCCGAAAGATGGAAGCCTACGCAGATGCATTCCAAGTATTCAAAAAGGCCGAAAAAAGAAGTGGGGTATAATGAGGGCGTGAGCCTCAGGACATGGAGCACAATTGGAGCTATTAGCCCGCCTCCGAGGCTGATGAATGCTTGTCACTACCACGACAAAAATTACTTCGCTGATCTACATCCCCGAATGTGATCACGAAACGTCGTGCAAACACCCAAATCCACCCAAGCAAACTGAGTGGGTTTTAATCTCGCCGCTCGGCGAAAGCATAACGACAATTTGATATCGATAAACGATTTCGAACCTGTGAAGTGAAATATGATCGACTTACCTGCCGATGGATTGTCGCGACGCGCTGCACTGCGTATTGGCGGTCTGGGCCTGCTCGGCCTGACGATGCCGAAATTGCTTCGCGGAGCGGAAATCAGCCCGCCGAAATGGGCGCCGCGTGCCAAGTCCGTCATTTTCCTGTACCAGTTTGGTGGTCCGAGTCATGTCGATACCTTCGACATGAAGCCCGAGGCTCCCGATGGAATTCGCAGCCTCTACCAACCAATCGCGACCAGGGTACCAGGGCTGCAAATCTGCCATCACTTGCCCGAGGTCGCTCAGGTCATGGACAAGGTCACGTTGTTGCGGACCGTCCACCACAACATGAAGAATCATAACTCGGCGGCTTACTATGCCCTCACTGGGCATGCGCCGCCGCTCGACGACATTCGACTACGCGATACCTTGGAATTGTTTCCCGCCTATGGCTCGGTCGTAGACAAACTGGCGCCAAGCTCGAACGGCATGCCTTCTTTTGTGGCATATCCACACACGATCCGCGACGGCGAAGTCACGCCGGGTCAGCATGCCAGTTTCCTGGGAAAAGCCCATGATCCATTGTTGATCACACAGGATCCCAGCGATGCCAGTTTTCGTTTACCCGAACTCAGTCTGCCCGCCAACTTGACGTCCGATCGGCTGAATAGTCGCCGAGCACTGCAACATCTGATCAATCAACAGACAAAAATGATGGAGTATTCCGCCGCTTCGAGGGGTCTGGATGCCTACTACGAAAAGGCGTTGGGAATGTTGAAGTCCCCACAAATTCGGAAGGCCTTTGACCTGTCGCAGGAGCCGGCGGCACTCAAGGACAAATACGGCCGCACGACATACGGCCAGAGTTGCCTGCTGGCTCGCCGCCTGGTGGAACACGGCGTGAAATTCATCAACGTCTATTTCGCCGACAATATTGGCGGGAAAAGCACCACTAGCGGCGGCTGGGACACCCATGGATTTGACAATACACGGATGTATCCCATCCTGGATGCCTATCAATTGCCGATGACAAATCGCACGCTGCCCACGCTGCTGACCGATTTGGATGAGCGCGGACTGCTTGATGAAACGCTGGTTGTCTGGATGGGTGAGTTTGGCCGAACACCGCGATTGAATTCCAATATCAGCCGCGACCACTGGCCACAATGCTATACAGTTCTGTTAGCAGGTGGCGGGGTGAAGCGCGGATTTGTTTACGGGAAATCGGATAAGTCAGGGGCCTTCCCCGATCAGGACCCCGTGCGGTTGGAAGATCTGACCGCGACGATGTTCGCACTGCTGGGGCTCGATCCCGCGACCGAAGTTCACGACGTTCTGAACCGGCCGCTGCCACTGTCATCGGGACGGGTCGTCCAAGAAATCTTCGCCTGATTTGACCAATTCAAGCCCGAAGCGCAAGCGAGTGCGTCGACGTGACGTGATATCGATTGGTTAACCGAGCAGTCCGCGACAGCGCGTTACGCCTCAGTGATCAATGAACAGACGCAAATTGGCACGCACTCGCTTGCGCTTTTTGAAGTTGCGCTTTTTCTGTGGCACTGCGTCACCACCGACCCCGTGTCGGTGGAACGGTGACTGGCAGGCTAAATCAAATCCCCTGAAAAATGCTTGCTCAACGTGTGGTCTGGTTTGCCCCTCTGCCGCCGCGAGAGTACGCTCAATCATCAGAAGGCGGTTTGTTCGCGGCGGCAGAGAGGCAAACCAGACATGAGCGTTAGTAATCTCTTCGATTCGTTTGTTTTAGCTGGCCAATCAGCGTTCCACTGACGCGGGGTCAGCGGGGGCGGAATTCTTGGACGGAACGCGCGTATAGGCCACGTCAAAACAGCGCAGCTTCAAAACTCGCGCTTCGGGCTTGTATGTTGTGATGAATGCTTAAAGCTAATTCGGAAACTCGATTGTTACTGTCGTTTCCGATATTACTGGTAACGTGCCGTCTTTAAGCGTCGACGCCTGAATGGTGAATTCGTGTCGACCTTTCGGTGCTGCGCCCGGTTTGGTTTCGACAGCAAATTCGACTTGGGTCTGAGTGGGATTCAGCTCCACTGACGTGGCCTGAAATAGGTCTGAATTGTCCTCGGCAGGCTTAAGCTGCAGTTTGACTGGCGCTGTCAGTTGCGATGAGCGAGAAATGACGATTGGAACCCTGATCTTGTTCCCGTCAAGTTTAGTCTCTTCGGCGTGATGTGCGACTTTCAGTAAGGCGCCGCCGGGCAGAAACCCAATCCGCGTCAGCAGGCGACTGACCAGATGGCGTTGATTGCCTTTGGGATCTGGCACCTTCACGACTCCATTCAAGACAATCCGGGACGTACGCGTGGTTTCCAGCCATTCTGGTAATGTCACGGGGTAAGTGACTTGTTTCACTCCCGGCGGCACCATCATTTCCGGACCCCGAATGCCCTGCCGATGGCGGTCATTGAAACCGGCCATTTCCAGGCGAATCTCACCATCAAATCCCGGATTTCGCTCGATCAGAACCGGAGCGGGAAAGGCCGTGCCACGAGGCCACTTGCTGACGTCATCTTTGCCCCCCGCATCAATCGAAAATGGTGGCTTCATCGTCACCGCGACCAAAACTGGAGAGGCCGTTTTTGTCGCCACTTGACCATTAATTTCCGCGGTGGCCGTGGCGGTAACCAGCGATGCGATGGCAGGCGAGTCGGCCGCAGAAGCCAATTCCACCTTAACGTCATTGGCGCCCTTCGCCACAATCAGTTCTCCCGGAACCGTCATCCCCACTGGCAGTCCAGCAAGAGTGATCTTCACGGGATCGACAAAACCTTCACGTCGCTCAATCGTCACCGTCAACGGCACTTTCGTTCCCAACAGCACTGCGATTTGTTCCGGAAGTTTGACCTCAAAATTGGGCTTCGGCGGAGCCAGAGCCACATGATAGACTGCGGAACGGGTGCCGCTGAGCCCCGACGCGTCAGAAATGACCAGCTGAAACCGACCCGTTGCCGCAGGCGTAAACAGCAGGCCCGCGTTGGTTGTTCCCGGCAAATCATCGTTCGCCCCGACTGACTGTTCTTTGGCATCCAAAATCGTCAAAGACAGGTCCAATGCCGCATCACTATTCATGGACTCGACTTCGATCCAAACTGGCTTACCTTGTTCGGCGTCAAAAACGTAGCGATCCTCCCCATAGCGTTCGGCTAACACCCCGGTCAGGCCCCCTGGGATCTTCAGAATCCGCTGCTCTATCGCAACGGCATCCGGTTCAATGGCCTGGTCGGAATCACTCAGGGAGACGCGAAACGGGATTTTTCCGTACGGTGTTTCGACAGGAACATCCCAGGTCTGCTGTTGCGCATCGGCTGGGAACGTGACATTTTGTGTGATCAACTCAAGCTCGGAACTTCCTGTGACAATACCCCTTCCGACGAATGTCACAGGCCGAGTTTCTCCGCGCTTACCAAATGCGGGAATCGCG
Organism: Planctomycetaceae bacterium; assembly: GCA_028291565.1. Taxonomy (GTDB): domain Bacteria; phylum Planctomycetota; class Planctomycetia; order Planctomycetales; family Planctomycetaceae; genus JAKFVC01. Next base: position 3,806 of record JAQGHT010001143.1, read on the forward strand.
GCGACAATTGGAGGTTGCGGCGAAATTTGGAGTCGATAAGTCAGAGATCGGTCGCCTCGGAAATCAAGGTCGTAAAGGCTGATCGTGTATTCTTCACCTTGCTTAGCGGTAAAGGAAACGGCCGGATCTCGATGCTCGGTGTCGGCCACATCTGCGACGATTTGTCCTGCATGATCTCGAATCTCCAGGATTGCCCGCAGCTGTGAATTCAGCCGCTTGGCAAAAATCTGGCAGGTAACAGGACCAGTGATCGCTGCGCGAAATCGGTACCGGTCGACTTCTTCGATTTTCTTCACCTGGCCCGATATGGCGACTGGTAACGTCGGTAGCGTCTGAATCTCGTCCTTGGTCCGGCGCGGTGCTTCCACGACTTCGGGGACATTGCTGATCAGAAAGACGCCACGCACAGTCGCACCATTGGCATTGGCAGCCTGCCAATAAACGGGCCCTGGCGGCAAATCCGCGGCTAGCGTCAGGCGAACGGGGGTTTCTCGTGGCATCGGTAAGGCGGTACCGCGACCTTTTTTGCCGAACCAATAGGGCGGTTCCGGGACAATGACTTCGCCTGGCGGGCCGA
>JAQGHT010001154.1 GCA_028291565.1 Planctomycetaceae bacterium
GAGCGTCATTCTAAACAACGGAGACGGGACCTACGCCCCGCCTCATCTATACCCCATCTCGGAAACCGGGTACGAGATCGAGGTGGCGGACTTCAACAATGACGGGTTCCAGGACTTTGCCGTGCGAGGTGCGTCTCAGTACCAGGTCGAGTACGGCAAGGGCGACGGGACCTTCTTCGCGGCCCAGAATTTTGCCACCCCGATCGGCCAGTTTGAAAGGGGCTCACAACACGGAGACTTCAACGGCGACGGAGCGATTGACCTCGCCTACGTCAACAGCGGTGGCGGCGTCACCGTTGTGATGAACGCCAACGACAGCGTCGCCAATCTGGCCGGAGCCGTCGCATTTAATGCGACATTGCCAGCATCGACCACGTCGGGATCGGCACTTCCGATCACCTTGACCGCCGTCGACGCGAACGGAAATCCGGCCACTGGATTCCTCGACACGGTGTTTATCACCAGTAGCGATCCGGCCGTGACATCGACGTTCGCCTACACATTCACGGCGGCGGACGCAGGAACACATGCTTTCGCCGGTTCAGTACGCCTGATCACTCCGGGCAATCAAACCGTGACTGTGGCGTCACCGCGCATGGCTTCATCAACGAGCACCGTCAATGTGACACCCGCGGTAAGCCGGTTCGGTGTCAGCGTACCGACCATGACCACTGCCGGGGACACAGTTAACGTGACGGTGTCTGCCATTGATTCGCTGGGCGGTATTGCGACCGGCTACACGAGTACGATTCATTTCTCAAGTTCGGACGTCCTTGCTGGTCTGCCCGCCGATTACACTTTTACGCCTTCTGATGCCGGAGTGCATACATTCAGCGTCACGCTCAAAACGTCCGGTGCGGAATTCGTCAGTGCCACCGAGGTTGGTAGCACGATCACCGGTGGATCCTTCGTCAATGTCACCCCCGCCGCAGTTTGCAGTCTGATTCTCGCTGGCAGCGGCGGCTCGATTGGCGTGGCGCATTCCACGACCGTCGTGGCTCACGACATCTTCGGCAACATTGTCACCGGGTATTCGGGAAGCGTGCATTTTACCAGTTCAGACCCCAACGCCGTGCTACCGGCGGATACGACTCTGGTCAATGGCATTGCTACGGGTAATGTGACCCTCATGACGGTTGGGACGCAAACGATCACGGCCACGGATGTCGTCGACCCGACAATTACCGGTACAATGTCGAGCGATGCCACACCACCGATCCCTAAGCTGTTCTCTGTGGCAGGCTATCCGGAGACCACCGCAGGCGCTTCCAACACGTTTACGGTCACAGTGCAGGATACGATCGGCCAGATCGCGACGGGTTACACAGGAACTGTCTTCTTCTCGAGTTCGGACATTCAGGCCGGCTTGCCTGCCAGCTACACGTTTACCGCGGCGGATGCTGGAGTGCACACCTTTACCGCCACGTTCAGGACTTCCGGCACTCAGTCGATCAACGTGCGTGACTTCGGAGGCCTGTTCGGATCGGAAGTGGGAATCAACGTCAACTCGGCGGCGTTCGGCAGTTACAGGATCTCGGTCCCCAATGCAACCGACAGCCACGGCCACGTGCTCCTCACAGCGGGAGACGCCGTTTTCTTGACAGTGAAGGCGACGGACGCCTTCGGAAACGCGGTCGCCGGCTACACCGGCACAGCGCATTTCAGCAGCACTGATACCCAGGCTGGCCTGCCTGCCGATTACACGTTCACTGCCGCGGACGCCGGCGTGCACACCTTCACGGTATCCTTGAAGACAGCCACGCCGAACGGGGTCGTCTGGTCGTTCAATGTGGTGGATGCCGCGAACGCCGCCACGCTGGTAACGCTGACCAATTTCGAAGTCGTAAACGCGGCCGCATCGACATTCGCCATGACCACCCCTTCCCAAATCACGGCCGGCGCCGCGTTCACGTCCAAAGTGACCGTCACAGATGCATTCGGAAATGGGGTCAAGAACTATTTCGGTACGATTCACTTCAGCACAACGGCAGGAAGTGCTGTGCTTCCTGCGGACTACGCTTTCAATGCCGCTGATGCCGGCGTGCATACCTTCACACTCGCCGTTAACACAAACGGCACGCTCTCAATTGTGGATTTGAATAATCCGCTGCTGAGTGCGAGTGCGAACGTCAGTGTCAAGGCGGGGGCCGCCAGCACCTTTGTGGCGACTTTCCCGACGACAACGACTGCCGGAGTGGCACAGCCCTTTACCGTGACGGCGCTGGACGCCTTTGGCAATGTGAGCACCGGCTACACCGGAACGGTCACATTCAGCAGCAGCGATGTTCAGGCCGGACTGCCCGCCAGCTACACCTTCAACAATAAGGACTCAGGCGTCCACACGTTCACTGCCACGCTCAAGACAGCTGGCACACAGTCGATTTCAATCAAGGATACTGTGAACGCTGCACTCAACGCTGTTCAGTCAGGAATTAATGTCACTCCGGCCGCCGCGGTGGGTTCCATCACTGTGACCGGATTCCCAGCGACAACGGCTGGCGTCGCCCAGGCGTTCACAGTTTCGGTCCGGGACGCCTTCGGCAATCTCAGCGCCGGCTACACGGGTACGGTGACATTCAGCAGCAGCGATGTTCAAGCCGGACTGCCGGCCAGTTACACCTTCACGGCAGCGGACGCTGGCAGCCACACGTTCACCGCGACACTCAAGACGGCCGGTACGCAATCCATTACCGTCAAAGATGCGGCAGTTTCCACGGTCGTGGGAAGCCAGACAGGGATCTCCGTCGCCGCCTCGGCCACGCCTGCCTCGTTCGCCGTCAGTGGTACTTCCACGACAGCAGCCGGAGCAGCTTACAACTTTACGGTGACGGCCAAGGACGCGTTCGGCAATCAATGCACCGGCTTCACTGGCGCGGTGGCGTTCAGCAGCAGTGATGCGCAGGCCGGTTTGCCCGCCAGTTACACTTTCACGGCGGCCGATGCTGGCAAACACACCTTCACAGCCACGCTCAAGACCGTTGGTTCGCAATCCATCACCGTCAAGGATGCCGCGACTTCCACGATTATTGGAAACCAGACAGCGATCACCGTCAGTGCCGGCGCAGCTGCGAAGTTCAGCATTTCCGCCCCGAGCAGTGTCACTCAGGGCGTTGGTTTCAAATTCACGATGACGGTGCTGGACGCCTATGGCAACGTAGTCACCGGCTATCTCGGCAAGGTCCATTTGAGTAGCTCGGACGCCAAGGGCGGGACGTCAGATTACACGTTCAGCAAAAATGACAACGGCGTCCACGTCTTCAGTTATACGTTCAGCACACTCGCATCACAGACATTGACGATCGCCGACTCGACGAATAGCTCCGTCTTGGGCAAGGCGATTGTGAACGTGGTGGCGAAGTGACGACTACTCGAGTGTCGCGGACCGTCGTGGTGGTCTAATGCCTGATCCCTGGCCGATGGAGAAACCTGTTCTCCATCGGCAGGGATTTTTTTGTTTCGTCTTCCAATGAATAACGCAGCCTGCGAACAGAGATCGCGAGTTCAGCCCGAATCAGATCCGTTCGATTCGCACGGATAGACGTCGCTGCCAGCTGCCGTCAGGCCTTCCAAGTGGCCATGCGGCGTCTGAAACCAGATTTGTGGACCTGGACATCTTCTTTCGCGATTTCGGGCGCGGGGGCGCATCAAGTTCAGCACCACACTCGGGACATTCGTCTACGCGATATGAGACGCTCGCGCGGCATTCGGAACAACGTGGGATGGGATTTTTCGTCGCGAATTTTGCGGATTGCTGGAACATAGACGGGCTGAGAAAGCCCAATTCAGTCAGATATGCAAATTCAATTCAAACGATGTACATGAACCGACGGATCTAGTCGAGACGATTCGCCGATCTTCCATCGCCCCGCTTGCAGGGATGGTTCAGACGGTTCTTGATTCGCGAATCCGAAGCCCAATGTGGGGTTTAAGTTTAAAAGGTCTTTCGGAATTCGAGGACGCCTCAAATCACTGTTTGCCAGTGTTATCACTTGCGGCCGCAGGTGCGGGTACGACGGTCATTGTCACCGTAGTAGTGGTAGTTGTTGTCGTTGGTGTCGGAGGTGTTTGCGCTGCAGTTGGCTGAGTTGCGGGCTTTTGTGTTTGCACCATCGGATTTGCTGGAGTCGCCTTGGCGGCCAAAATATCAGTCGTCACATGTTTGATCACTGGATACAACGTGGAATCAACACGGATTGTCCGAGAGATATCGGGTAAATAATATTTGGAAGGTTGGCCGACTTTACCGAAAGCTTTCAGAATATGAGAGACAAACAATGCCTGTTCGTAGTCTTCGACGATTTTCTCTGCGTTCTCGGCAGTCGCTACGGGAACAAACAAAAATGAGGGTAACCTGTGAAGTGCAAAAATGTTAAAAATTATATTAGTCTCTGCTTCCACCGGCGGAGTGTCTGTCGACATTTTTGATTTCTTCTTTCCCGCTTTCAGCTGAGGCCAGGGCGCCTCGTGCTTATCATTGGAAGCGCCTGGCTTGACTGGCGCGTTCTTGGACTTGACAGTTGGCGGCGTAGTGTTTTGGACTGGAGCGGGAGCTTGTGCTGATTCGGCTCTCTCCGATTCCGTAAGGGGGACGACCAATAATAAAATGTCTCCTAATCTTTTGGCTGCCAGTTTTGAGTTGACTCCAAGCTCGCCAATCAAATCAATTGCGTGAAGCCGTTCTTGAAAGCTTGGTAATTTCAGGCGATCTGGTTTTGCGATCGCGATCTTATACAAGCGTTCAATACTCTTTTCAGTCTCGTCATTGTCGTTCGCGCTCGAATTGGCTTGGTCCGGTTTCGCATCGGTTGTTGGCGGATCGGCCATTTTGGAAGCAGGAGCTTGCCCTTGGGCCATTGTCACGATTGGGATTAAAAACCAAATTATCGCGGCGATGTTCAATGTAGTTCGCATGGCAGACCCCTTTTGGAAATTGGGCTATTTGCGTAGACTACATATCATAGCACCTCAAGCGTGTTGATTTCAAGCAGGAAATTCGAGCCTGAAGTATCTCGTTCAGGTCATTTTCAGGGCTGTTTTGTCAAGTGCGATGCGTCAATCCAGTTCACGGTCAGATCATTTCCAGACTTGGTATCTAGATCAGGTCCAAGTGATTGAGTCGATTTGAATTTCAGAGTCGTCTTGGCTGCGATTGTGCTAGGAGGGAAGGCTTCTGGACCGAATACTGTCGCTGCCGCGGATAGAATCGCGGGGGAAAGAACGACGCCATCCAACAAATACGCTTTCTTGTCGGCGTTGTATTTAACCGCCTTCAGCACAATGGGATCGGGGATGATTTTCTTGTCGAAAGTCAAGGTGACGTCGACTGTGTCGTAGGTTTCGGGTTTGATATCATTTCCGGGAACGATCAGTAATGGAGTCGGCTTGACCGCTGGAGTTCCTGTCGGTGGGGCGATTATTCCCAACCCACCATAAACGAACGCCAATGAAACTTTTGGGGTCTTCCATCCGGGTCCACTGAGCGGTGGATCAGATCCGTCACCTCCGCCACCACCTGCTGTCTGACCAGTACTTGCTGGACTGGCGACTGGAATCAGCAAATGCTGTGTGACACCGTATGGGGTCGCGAGATGAACATCGACGAACTTTTGCCGCTCGTCGCCGATTTGTAGTGACTTCGCGGGAATCGTAACCTGCATGACTTGGCGACTTAACAGCTCTGTGGTGGTCAAAGGTAATCCGCCGGCGATGACCTTGGTCGACAGCACGCTAAAGTGATTGCCGACCAGGAATACGGTCGTGTCTGCCGCAGGATTGATGGCCGGAGCGCCGTACCAGCCATTCAGCTCGGGCGCCAAGTCTGTCACACCCGTGTTGAACATGCCGAACCCGCCCAGCGTATTCTCGTAGGGAACTTGAACCATCGTGGATTGCATGGGCAGCCGGGACTCCAATTGCTTGATCTTGTGATGTAGCCTTAACACGTCTCCATCGCGATAAAATTGACTGTCCGTCACACACGAGGCGAAGTTCTGGGCCGATTTCACCTGGCGGCTCAGTCGCATGGTATATTTGGAATCGAGTTCCTTCTTCTTGGGGTTGATCAGCTTGAACCAACTACTGGTGACATCGAGTTCCGCATAGGGGACGAACGAAGGCATGATGACCACGGCCTCGCATTCGCGCATTCCGGGCTCCAGCCGTCGTTCACGTAATAACTGCTTACGATTGGGCCCCCCCTCCAACAAGTCCCGAAAGAAGACTTTTGTATTGCTGCCAATGTCGGGAGTCTGGAAGCGGGGGTAGTAGCGCCAACCGAATGTATTGTCACCGCTGGAAAATCCGACGGACGTTCCGTTGATATCAATCGTCGCCGAGTCAAATTCCAGCCGTCTGGCATAACGCATCATATTATTGGCATTAATCTGGCCATTGACGAACG
>JAQGHT010001159.1 GCA_028291565.1 Planctomycetaceae bacterium
TATCAGGATCGTCGAGCCGACAAGCTCTGACTGGATCCTGTTGATACCGCTCTCCAAGTGACGGTTCAACACTGATTACGAGTCTTTCGTAACAGTGGCGATCAGTCTTTCAATCACTTTTTCGCAGTTCGCGAGGTCTGCGCGGCCGGATGGTACAGACAAAATAGCACTGATTTGAGTGCCGCTGGCTTCGCCAGTGTTTGAGGTGCCAACGGCAATTTCAAGATGGAAAAAGACTTCAAATTGTCCACAGCAGTTCAGCACTGGCATAGCCAGTGGCACCCACAATCATTCTCGGTGAAGCCGTCGTCTGCAGTGAAATCCATTGTGATGACATCACCTTTCCGGCGTCGATTCACCGTTCAGATACTCCCTTTCGTCAGTGCCACCCGAGCGTCACAACACGCAACGAGCGGCGCTCAAAATGGCTGCTTACGTCGTTGAAAACACTCGTGTCACCACGTGCTCGGCACGATAAGATGGCCCTTGACCAGTGACGTGGCTCAGATTGAATTCGCAGAGGGGCGTCCACCAAAGCCACAAAGCGGAAAAGTGCAACGTACGATCTATCCGTCTGCTTCAATGCAGACGGATAGATCGCAATTCGTTAGGCGAAGTAATCTCGATGAAACCATGCACACCCCAAGAGTTTGCGCTTCGCTGGCCCGGTACTTTGCGTCCGATTCAATTCCCATTTCCATCTCCTCGACTGCCGGTAGACAGTTATCGCATGCTTGTCGACTTCGGCCTTCCGCGCGAAATTACAATCTACTGTTACAACGATATAACGCTACATTCACAGGCTCAGTAACGCCGCTCTCCGAAATCTGGACTCGGGATCTTCAACGGGGCTATAAGATGGGTCTCATGCCCAACGAATGGAGTTGTTTTTGGCATCTGGCGGATCACGAGTACTGCCAGGGCGGCGGCTGGATCTGCATCGACGAAGCGAACGGTCGACTCCTTGTCATCGATCCGGATTTGCGAACTCCAATCTATCTGCTCAATTCAAGCGTCGGAAACTTCTTCACCACACTGGCGTACTTGCTCGAATGGACCTCACAAACGGACGGCGGCCCCGCCGAAATTCGTCACCTTCGCGACGCTCTTCTTCAGCAGGACTGCATTCCAATAGAAGAATTGGTACCATTCTGGATGAACATCATTGATGCCACTTTGGACAGTGCACCACAGACCCTTTCGGTTTGTGTAAGTGCGCAAAGTGTCTAATGAGCGTTAGGCGGACAAACAGCGACTCCCATGAATCTTGGCGACTGGGCACATCTTGAACGAAATTCCCAATTCAACGGTCGCGTTTGGAGTTTCTCCTTCAATTCTACTCAGTCGCCCAGTCCGGTTGTTCTTGTGCTTGGCGACTCATCGCTTTTTAATAATCCAACCGCACAGGAACGATTAGTGTCTGTGGTCGCCAGAATCGAGTCACTTGTTTCGGACGCCGCGTGCTGTGCAATGCAATCGCCATATAGACTCGTTATTGACGAATGTGGCGGCATTGCCTGCGAAAGTGTGGTCGTGGAAACGTGGGACCAGATTCGCGTGTGGTTTCGCCTGAAGACTTCAGGACACCGATTGTTGGGCGTCCGAATGTTGTCGGGCATTCCAACGGATGTATATTGTGATCATCCATAGCACGCTGGATAATCAAACTGGCCTATGATGCAAAAACGCCTAACATCTATATGACCCTACTCTGTCAAGAGAGCGCACCTTAAGCGCAGTAGGGTTTGGGGAAGTTTCCTCACACATGTCTTTGACAGGGTTCCTACCTGGTTCTGGTTATGTGTCGCTGCGATGTGCTTCTGCAAACAGCGTTGTTCTGCCCGGAGGGTTTCGGTGCAACGCACCAAACATCGATTGAGGGTTCGGCCAACGTGATCTTGCAATCGACGTGGCTGTCCGAGCAGTCCGATACGCTGAAGCGTGCACGTCGCTGAGGTGTTTCAACCAGCACGCGAGTTGCCGGGAACAGCAGCGAGGGGCCTTCAGACTCTACTGAAAAAACTCGTGACACCACGTGCTCGGCACGATAAGATAGCCCTTGACCAGTGACGTGGCCAGAATTGAATTCGCATACGGCGTCCACCAATACCACAAAGCGGAAATGTTCAACGCACGATCTATCTGTCTGCATCCATGCAGAAGGATAGATCGCAATTCGTTCGTCTTCCGAGTCCCGTGTGAGATCAACAAACCATGTTGCGACCTCATCCTTTGATAATCATGGGTTTCATCGTTGTCGTTGCATCACGATCAGTCGTCGCGGACGAGGTTGTCTTGTTCGAGGACAACTTTGACAAGGGGCTCTCACCGAAGTGGAGCGTTGCCGGCTTGAAGAAGCAGGACTACCGCATCAAGGATGGCGGCCTCGAAATGCGCGTCCGGCCTAGAACGCAGAACAAGGAGACGCCGATGCTGAAAGTCGTGCTGCCGTTTAACACTTTCGAAACCGTAAATGCATCCGTTGAGATGACGCCGCTTGATCCTTTCACTGTGCGTGGCGAAACTGCGGGACTTTACTTATTGGACGAAGATCTCCCAGAGTTTCACGCCGAGAAAACGAACGCGAACGGGTACTTTGTCTTTTCGCCACCGGAGCTGCTGTTTATTGGCAAAGCAGGAACCGAAGAAGAAAACAATCGGCGGGATTATGCCGTGAAGTTCTGGCCTGCTAACCCTGACTTTGGGGCCCTTCGAATCATCACGAGGGGCCACCAGGGAACTTTTCAGGTGGGACCGACCAAGGAAGGCAAGTACCTGACTTTATTCGAGCGCGCCCTGAACAGGGATTCGAACAGGCGAGGGTTTGCGTTGTCCACCTACGGCGGACCGATAGACAAAGAGCACTGGGTGCGATTCGACAACTTCCGCGTTGTTCGAATCAAATGAGAAGACGAACAACGCGGTCAACCGAAGCGTAAGAGTTCAACCCACGATCTCTCCGTCTGCTTCCTGGCAGACAGATGGATCGCAATTCGTTCTAGGCAAAGCCCCTATAAGTAGGACCCTTTGCCCTGAGGATTGACTTGTCATGCCTGCCCCGCAATGACTCGCGGGTTGGTATCTCGTATTGTGTGCAATATGCAGGCCCTAGAAATGAACACAAATGGCAGATTCAAAAGCTCCGTGGCAGTGGCCGAATCGACTGGCTTCTCTAGTTATGGCGCTGCTTTTCGCTCTCACAGGTTGCATCACAGCCTTCCCCGGCACGCAATCGCGGATCACTGCAGACGATGCACTAGAATATGTTCGTCGTGATGGCAGCGTGATTGGGCGGGGCACGTTGACGAAGATACCTGTCCTTAATATTGACATCCGTAAGGATTTTTATGCCACAAGCGTGTCATTTCCTGTCGCCAGGATGACCGATGAAATGGTCGAGCATTTAGCGGCGCTGGACTCGCTGCAGACCGTCATTCTCCTGGGCGAAAAGCCTGGCAAATCTGATGCAATTGCAGAAATATCGACCGAGGACATTCAACTGCCGACGGCAAGAAAGGCGCTGGCCACATTGCAGGCCAAACGTCCACAACTTAAAGTCTACGCCAATCCCATCTCGGAGTTCAGGAATTAGTCTGTTGGACGTTGGACAATACTTCGCCCGGGACCTCGTAGAATCTTGTCCGAGAAGATCTGTTCGCACTTGCAAGGCGAGAGTGTTATGTATTAAGTCATTGTTTAGACCAGTGACGTGGCAGGGATTGAATTCGCATAGCGCGTCCGCCAAAGCCACAAAGCGGATAAGTTCAACGCACGATCTATCCCAATTCGTTAGGCCAGAAAGTTATCAATTGAATTGGATCTGCTTCCGTTGCGGCCGTCTCGCCCACGACAATGCTCCTGACATTCTGTCATGTGAGTCGTGCGGGAAAACGTACGCCCTGCGACGGTATCGGCAGCTCCTTGACAAAGGACGAGATATCGTCAAATACGGCATTGGTTATCGTCGCGCCTACGAAGAGCAGTTTTGCGAACATGGGAAGATTGTCACTTGGTATAGCCTGCAAGACCCAACCTTGGTAGAGGCTGCAGTCGGAGCAATTGTCTCGGGTGTCGTAGGCAATTTCGCCTACGACGTCCTTAAAAATATCCTCAGGCAGCTTTATGGCCAAATCAAAACATGGAAAGTTGACCCTGTTCTGACGCCCGATCAGCAGCCCTGCACACAAGATCTGGATCTTGTGTTTCGCCTTATCGATCAGGAAAGCAAGTTTACGAAGTCATTTGTTGAAGGTGCGCAGGATTGGATCAACGACCGAGAATCACCGTATCCGCAAGTTCAGAAGGCAGTCCAGGACGAACGTCTCGGCCATCAGTATATGACAATACTCTTAAACGACCCTACACATTATGTCTATATTGTAGTTAGTGGCTCATGTTTCCACCGTCGGTCATGTGTTCATCTAAAGGCGCCCCGACGCCGTATTCGCGTGAAAGAAGCCCTTGCATCCAAGTACAGGCCTTGTAAACGGTGCAAACCAATTGAATCGATCAGCTGATGGTCTGCCTAGCAAATTCTCTGTTCAAGAAGCCCGGTGACAGTCGCCGTCAGAGTGCTGTCAGATCCGTCTCAGCTTTTCCCTCATTCGGGCTTCGGCGATTCCGTCTTGGCAGCCGGTTTTTCCTCGGCGGGCTGTTCCGCCTTTGGCTTTTCTTCTGTGGCTGGTTTTTCAGTGGTTGGTTTTTCTGCGGATTTGGGCTTTTCTTCTGCGTTGGGTTTATCTTCGGATTTCGGTTGCTCGTCTGGTTTAGGCTGCTCTTCCGGTTTTGAATCTGGCTTTGATTCTGCTTTCGGCTCGGTTTTCGGCTCAGCCTTTGGCTCGGGTTTGTCTTCTGGCGGCGCGTCACCCGTGACATCAACTAAAGCCGATTGCAACACGACCTTGGTAAAGTTGGGTTGCACAAATGCCGCCACCTGCAACTTCTTGAAGTCCGTCGGCTTGAGTGGCAGTTTACGCTCGGTTTCGAATTGACTCAGGTGCGCCAACAGTTCTTGTCTCAGTTGGCTCAACACGATCGTCTCCGCGTGAGACGAATCCCCTTTGGGCAATGCCAGACCTTTGGTTCCACCTGCGAAAGTCCGCACGACGCAGTCGTGGAACAAGATTCCATTGGGACCGGGGTAGAAAATGCCATTTTCGACCAGCGCCAAATATAAACGTGGTTGGTGTTGGACATTCGAAATGCCGGAGACGTCGGCTTTGATCTGAATTTCATCCCCTTTTCGAGTCGCGGTCAACTGAATCGAGATCGATGATGTCTGCTTGGATTCCGCTTCGACTCCCGCGCGGAGGAGTCCAATAATCTGCCCCGCACCCATGGCATTGGGAACACTAAAAGGAAGATCGGGACGGTCGATCGTTTGACCATTGAAAACAAGCGAAGGAGTTTCCGAAAGGCCGTAATAACTGAGTCGCTTGGCGCTCGATTCATTCGACAAAGGGTCGACGTAAGGATTGTGTTCCTGGTATTTGAGCAGCACGACTTCCTGATTCGAATAGCAATGCCGGAGTGATTCGATCGCGACTTCTGCGGCAATACAGGGGGCGGAGCCGTTACTGGTAAACATTTCGATCATCGGCACCATGGCTTTGGCGTCGCGTTTGACCACTGTTCGTTTGGGTACGAACAGCTTCAGCAATTCCAGATACGCCTGTTGCGCGTATTCATCGAAACCTTTGGTGCTGTCTTCATGCTTGGCTTTCCACAACCTGACGGCGGATTGGCTGGGCAGATCGGTTGTCGCGGAACGAATCTGCTGCTCGTACCCGGGGTAAACGGCGACTTTCGTATAAGCCAGCAGGGCCTCGTCGGTCGCGTTCGCTTTCTCTTTGGCTCGCGCATACAGCCACATCAATTCGGGGCTGGTTGGAGCTTCTTGTTGTAGTTTCGGCAGCCATTTCAGGGCTTTGTCCGGCTTTCCGAGCAAAATCCAGGCGTCCACCAACTTGGCCTTGAACTCCAGTGGATGATTCTCGGTCAATTTCCCTTCGGTGCTTTCCAGCAGGCTTTGCGCCAATTCGGGATAAAGCTCTTGTTTGGCCAAAGCATGTCCCACGTTCAGATCCACCAGCGGCGCGAGGCGCGCCCCCCAGATCTCGACGGACTTACGGTACTTTTCAAGGAATTCTTCGACCTTTTCCTTGGAGAACGTTTCCTTTTTGAAATGCGACGCCAGATTCTCATAGATTTCAAACATCAACGGGCTGCGGTTGGCTTTGTCGGCCAGGGTTTCCATTGCGACGTAGGAATCATTCGAACTTTTGGCCTTCATGAAGTCTTCTGCATGTGAGACCGGAACTGGATCGGGTTTCTCAAGCTTGTCCAATTCCGTGCGTTCCATTTTTGCAGGCACGAGTTGAAAATGGGGATCCCAGTAAGAACCCCAAATCGCCTCGCCATCCAGTCGGCCCGAGAAACTTGAAACCATCTTATTGGGCCATTCGATTTCAAAATCAACGCTGCCGTCGTCACCGACCTTCGTCGACTTGACGCTGATCGACTGAGCGACGGCCTCGGGGACTCCGAACAGGCCAATCGAGTATTTGTCTTCTCGACGCTTGGCGTCATAAGTACACGCCAAAAGACAAATGTCTGATTGTGCTCCGCGATTGGCGATGGACAGCTTCCAATGACCAGTGATGTCTTCCGGATCGATTGTGCCACCGGCGCCCCGGCTTGCGCCCCCCTTGCGTTGTTTCTCGCCAAAGCAGCCACCCAGTACGGGCAGGAACAAGGCCGCGATAAGACACCAGGTCGTCCAGTGAAAGAACCAGATTCGGCTGGCTTCGCGTTGCGCTTGATGTTGTAACATTTGCTGAGACTCGTTTGAGGTCGTTATCTTGAATGGAGTGGTGATTTTATACTTCGAGCGGACG
>JAQGHT010001184.1 GCA_028291565.1 Planctomycetaceae bacterium
TGCACAAGGCGTTGAGCTTGGGAATTTCCAGCTTCGAGCCATCGACGGCGCTATAGGCTGTCACCGAATCGGTCATCAAATCCATAACATAGAGCGCGCGCGGGCCGCCGCGAAGCACTGCGGCGGCCGGCAAATCCTGTCGCTCCCAGAGGACGTCCCCGGTGGCCGCATCAAGTACCACCAATTGCCGTCGCGCAAGGTAACTGACGTAACGGTGATTGGAGAGGACTTGAGGTTCCGCTTGTCGAGAAAAGATCGCCCAGGGAGTCACAAAGTCACCGACACCGCCCGACCGGTCCACCATTTTTCGCAGTGGTTCTGCGAATCGACTGTCAGCTTCCTGAGCGTCAGTGTAGTCTGGCCAGGAATGTTCATCGTCCCTGGCCGGGCGTCCGGTCTGTGACCGCGACCAAACGACTCGACGCTCCAGGGGTGACAAAGATGTGATCTGACCTCCGCCAAACAAGACCACCGCGTGACCTCGAACTCGCGCCGACACGGTATGTAGCGGAGTTCCGTCTGAAATACGTAAGGGAATCGACCAGACACGTCTTTCCGTCGTGATGTCAACGACTTCGAATCGCGATTCGTGATGCAGGTATTGAATTCGATGCTTTTGAAAGAATGGCAGGCCGGCGCCTTGCATGGAGAATGTCCGGCTTCCGCCACCAATATCATAGTTGCTGCCGGATCGCGAAAACTCCAGATCTCGATTACGCCAATTCACAAGTGGCTTGGTGTCGACTAAAGGCAATTGGCCGGCCTCTCGCAGTTCTTTGATGACCTGTCCGGCCGGCTTCCCATCGTCAAGTATCGCCGAGGAGTAATCTCGTTCCAGTGCCTGATAGGCTTGAGCCGCATCAGACGACAGACCAATTTGCCGCCACAGTCGCGCCAACCGGTCCAGTGCCCAAGGCCGTTGCGCGAGATCTTGCTCCAGGTCCCAGAGCACATTTTCCGCGGATTGCCAGGCCTCGGTCTGGACCAGTGCCTCGACCAATCGCTTGCGAACAGGCTGCGCGGCGGAATGGAATCCGAAGAGACTTAAGAACTGATATTGCGAATTCACATCGCCGATGACGGCGGCCTGAGACAGTTCCAGCACGCGCTGATTGAGAATCACGGCCGTTTCAGCCGGCAATCCTTTCCACAGTAATTCCAGTTTGCCCGCGGCCCAACGGTCGCCTCGCACTTGTATTCCCGACGCCGAGCCCGGAACAACCGTAGCCGTGCCAAATGTCTGGGCAAAACTGACGTAGACTTCAAATGCGGCGATCGATTCCTGCCGCGCCACAAGACGCTCCGCCTTCAACATTTCACGCGCCTGTTGCTCGGCAGGAAGTTCTGCCCATTGAGACAGCTCTTCAAATTCGGCGTCACGGGTTTTGAGATCTTCGCGAACCAGAGCGGACAATGCAGAAACAGATGCGGCGCGATATCGCTGTTGAAGTTCTCCTTCGAGCTTGCTGCCGCGCAATAGTTGCAACAGGTCCAGCGCGGCGCGCTGGTGATTGCGCAGCAGTTCCAATTCCGCCTTGCGAACGACGGCAGCGGCGGAGTGAGGATTCTGGGCGAGTTGCTGCCGCAATTCTTCTTCGATGGACAACTTGGGTTCAAACGCGACCATGCCTTGTGAACCCAGCGACAGCAGCATGCCGCGATACATGGCCAGATTGCCAAACTGCCGAAGTTCGGGCGTTTTGGACGATGGCAGCTGTAAGCGGCCCGAAATGCGTTCTTTCTGGTCGTGAGGCGATAGTTCAATGCACAACAGTTCGCCAGTGGTTAAAGGCAGGTAATAGCGTTCCTGAACCGCGACGCCGCGCCCCGCGGGACGGGCTTCTTTGGAGCCATATTTGACCGACCATAAAGTCTTCCCTTTATTCTCGATATCGATCGAGTGCAACGCCGTGGCTCCGACCAGCACAGCTTGCTTCCCGAAAACACCTGCTAAATAGAGAGTTTCCTCTTCACGTGGTTTTTGCCACAGCAGTTGACCGTCTGCGAGGCTCAGGCAGGTGATGACCTGAGCTTCGGGAGGAGTAAAGATGACCCGATTACCGACAATGACCGGCGGCGCGGCGTTCCAGCGTTCGTTCAATTGAGCGGGCTGCACAGCCTCTTCTTGCGGTTCCCCGGGCTCGCTATCCCGATAATTCTCATAGCGATGTGCCCACAGAATATTCCGCGTCGTTCGATCCACGGCAACCAGCCAGCCGACAGTTGTCGGGCAGATAATGATGCCATCGGCCACAGCCACCTGAGATGTGAACCATTGTCTGCCAAAGTCCAGATTGATCTTCGCTTGAGCGTGGGCAATCAACTGCGACCAGCGGGGTGTGCCGCTGGCAGGATCCAGCACGTGGAGCCGGATTTCACCGTCCGCCTCATTCACCAGAAACAGGTCGCCCCCTTCAACCACAGGAGGGCCGAAAATAAATGT
Source organism: Planctomycetaceae bacterium (assembly GCA_028291565.1). Taxonomy (GTDB): domain Bacteria; phylum Planctomycetota; class Planctomycetia; order Planctomycetales; family Planctomycetaceae; genus JAKFVC01. The sequence continues at coordinate 2,444 of JAQGHT010001184.1, forward strand.
CCCCGCGAGTGGCAACGCGAACGGATCGTTCAAATCCTTTCCGCCGATTTCCCAGGTGCTCCGTCCGGAACGCAGGTCGTAAGCCGTTAACCGATTGACTCCGAGTGAACGTCCTAACGCATCGACCTCGGGCGACTCTTCGCCCATGTATCTGCCGGGCTGGAGATTCGTCAGAATAGATTGCTCTTCGAGAACGAACAAGCGGCTGCCATCGGAACTCAGCAGACCGTGATTGGCATTGCGGAACAGCAGATGCGTCAAGGGATTGTCCGAGGCCGCGATATCCTGCATTTCACTGAACAGTTCGGTAAAAACCGCCCAAGCCTGGCCGCGGTTTTGATTCGCAGGCAACGCGTCCGAATTGGCGTCGAACTCATAATTGGTTCGCGAAGCCGCGGCTGCGGAAAGGAGGTCCTCGGCCGAAGGTTCGTCAGGTGTGGTCCAGAGCAGCTTGCCGGTTTCAGCGTCGGCCACGGTGACGCCCTGAAGGCTGCGAAAAATGACCTTGCCGTCCACGAGCAGTGGGTCAAATGCAAGAATCGGGACCTGCCGTTGATCGCGAAGATCGTCGATCAACGTGTCGAGCATGTTCTGGACTGCGGGACTTTGGGTCAGCGAGATCGCCCAGCGTTTCAGCAACAGCGGTTCTCCAGCCGCCGCCTGGCCCACGCGTTTGGCCGAACCAAAAAATTGCGGCCAATCCTCCAAAGTGGGAGTCATTGCGACCAAACTGCCGGACTGATTGGCCAGCCACTCGCGGCATTCAACGGGGCGGCCCGCGATCACCGCCTTGGCCGGGAAGGTTTCAGCCTGAGTTTTCAGCAGTTTCGCCAGGCTGGTCGTGGGGGATTTTTTCACGACGAACTCGGCCTTCATCCTCCAGCCGGGGAGTTTTGTGCACGGCGCCTTAGCTTGCCACAATTCTTCCAACCAATGGGCCGCCAGGCTGAATTCGCCCTGATCCAGATATCTTGAGGCCATCTGGTCCGCCGCCTTGAACCCGGCTTCCGTTTGAAAATACTTTGTTGCGACCTGAGCTAACTGCGCGGCGCTGCCTGTCTGCAGAGCTTGTTGCAGCTCGCGTTCGGCCTGTCCGCCCACTTGTAATCGATAGCGATCCTGTTCGGCTTGCGGCAATCTTGCCAGCAATCGCTGGGCGGCGGTTCGGACGGAAATCAGTTTTCCGGGTGAGTCTTCCCACAAAGCGTCTTCTGGCAATTCCAGCAACCGCTGCAAAACGTCGGCACATTGCCGGGTTTCTTTGGCCTTGAAGTGTGTGTTGGCTTTCTTTAACAGACCGGACAATTTTGTGTTGAAGGGGGCACGAGGATCATTGCGGAGTCCTTTTTTGCCCTTGCCACGTGGATCAAGAGAGTCATCCTCGCCGAAAAATAGCCGGCCTAAAATGCGACCTAGTGTCGACCTGCGTTGAACCGGTTGATTGGGGTTGAGCGGAGCATCGCCAGGCGCAGGATTATTTTCCTCACCTTCCCGTTGGGCGGGAGGTTGTTCTGATTTGTCCGGTTTTTCACTTTGATCCGCGGGCACAATTTTGGGATCAGTTTGCGCCAACAGTGGCCGGCAGCAGAAGGAGAACCCGAACAGTGCGACGAGCAGAGCAGCGCACCAGCAGAAAGAATTTGCTTGGGGCGCGACAGAGCTCTGCTCCAGCTTGCCAGACGCAGTTCGTCGAGAGAAAATCATTCCCACCACAGCAAGACTCCTGACCACCCGGCTTCACACAGACTATTCACGGACTGATACAAGCCCGAAGTGCAGCAAGTGCGTCAACGTGACTGAATATCGATTGGTCCACGCGGAATGTCACCCACAGTGTTACGCATTTGGCAATAACCCGACAGGTCGTGGCCAATTCGAACGCACTCACTTATTCTTGGGACTTGCATGCTGTGGTAAATAATCCAGGTTAATAATCTACCTTGATTTTGACCGACTGTCCGGGCGAAGACAAGAAGGCATAGATCCAATCGGCGGTAATCGGCCGAATGTGATGAATTTAGAGCCGGCAAGGCTGAGCGACCCAAACAATTCAGACTAATACATCGACAAGCTGGAAGGACTCGTGAAAACCCAGATCGGTGCACGAATCTCAGCTTTCGCCAGCGAAAGCTGAGATTCGTTCACACCAACCCCTACGCTGACCGAATTCGAACGCAATTTCCAGATTCCTTCGTGTGTTGAGACTGTTCGTGTCGATTTTTCTGGTGTCGAAACGGTTCGGTCAAAGTCACGGACTCGACTTGGTTTTGAACGAACAAAATGTCTTAAGTTGTTTTGTGTTTGTGATTTGCAGCACGTTTATGTGTCGTAAATACAAGTTCAATGGAGTTCGGGTTACTAAATGACCTGAAATCGCTCTCAATTATTTTTCAAAAACTTGCTAAAAGTGGTGAACCTCTCCGACAGATTTTGCGTCTTCGGGGGTAATAGTAGGCAGAGACTGTTGCTGGCCAGTACCTGAGCCAAGACGCCTCAATTCGGCTCATCCCCGAATGAGACAGGTAGCGGCAGTGGATTTCTGATTCATCACGGGTCTTACCCGTCAGAAGCAGGTCTTTTCTCTATTTGGCATATGGGAAGCGATGTGTATTCCCGGCCTTCCGTTTGTGTCCGTTTAGTGTCCCCTGAGTTCCGAGCCCCGGACTCGCATTCCTTCGTTATAGTCAAATCGGGGCCAACCGTTTCATTCGCTCTGCGAGCTTCGCAGGAGGTGCTTTCATGTTGCAAAACCGTCAAAACCAAATCGCTCGTGTTCAGATCGCCGCCCGTCGGAATCTTGATCAAGTCGCGTTGGTTGCCGGTACGCCGCGCCTCCCGTTCATGTCGAAGCATCGCCTCTATTCGAGCATGTATGGTAAACGGCCAACCAGTCCCACGCAGCCTGATACCTGGCGTCGAATCGACCCGCAGGATCATCTAGGCTCCGGATTCGACTCCTCACAGAGTCATCGATCTCGACTGCAGATTTCCGCAGTGGAATCGCTGACCCTGTTACGCGAGTCGGAACGCCAGCGTGCGGTGTCCAGCCATGTAGGCAGGTCACGAGTACTCCCGCAGGGGAGATCGGTACCGGCAGTGGCGACATCCACATGGTGTATACCGGCATCGGCCTGGGCAGCATTTGCAATTCAAAAGGCTATTAGGGGTTAGTTTCAATCGGGAGGGACTGGCCAGCTCAAGTCGAATTGCACAAACATCGGTTTTACCAATTCTCAAGAGTTTCTAGTCCTCCGCATGGTTGAAACAACCCGGAACGCAGTTCGAATTGACTGGTTCGCTGATGCAGGCACCTGATCCATTGGGTCAGGCGTGCGGCTGATCTGCACCACTTCACAGATTCGTGCCTGTCACAGGTCCGTATCTGGATTGTTGGTCGTCTGCCGGTCCCTGCGGCTCTCCGTCATCAGACCACGAGAGCGTCCGTCGTGTGCTCAGGCTTTATCCTCTGGATCACTCGCTGTCTGTGATTGTTCACAGCCACAGTTTCCTGGGGATCTCGACTGCTGCATTCACCCATACTTGTTCACGGCTTGATCTCTTGATTCAACCGTATTCATACAGCAGAAAACCTGGAAGTACCAGGGGAGCGAAATAGACCATGGAAGAGCTCGATTTGATTGATTTGGTTCGGGGTGCTCAGGCTGGCGGACGTGACGAGTTCAATGATCTCGTGACGCAGTTCGAACCCGTTGTATTCGCCATTGTTTTGCGGCGACTGCGGAACCGGGCCGAGGCGTCTGAAGTGACTCAGGACGTCTTCATTCAGGTATTGCGGAAATTGCCGCAGTTGCGAGAAGTCGAACGCTTCTCGGGCTGGTTGAAGCAAATCGCCGTCCGGATGGCCATTAACCGGGCCGTGCGACGTCCGAACGAGATCACGCAGGGGCCCGAGGCGTTCAGCGGTGAAGTGGCTACCGTCACCAATCCTCTGGACAATTTGATGCGGGTTGAAGAGGTCGGCCAGTTGCGAATTGGTCTCGATCGGTTGCGGGAACTCGATCGACAGACGTTGATCGCCTTCTACATTGAGGGTCAGTCGTTGAAGGAGATGAGCGATGAGTTCACCTGCCCGATCGGCACCATTAAGCGGCGATTACACACGGCTCGAAACCGGTTGCGTGACGAATTGGTCGGATTGCAAACGGTCGGCTGACTGAGCCCGATGCGGATCCTCGAGATTGTCTCGGGAAATTAAAAAGAACAGGCGACCACTTGGAAAAGAGGTCGCCTGTTCGCTTTTGGGGAGCATTGAGAGTTGTGCTGTTCGCGGCCACTAAGGAGTCTTTTTCAAGACTTATCCCCGTGATCCAATGTCTCATTCTTAACCGCGCGCCGCATCAGGGGTCAGCGTTAGAAGGCTCGTTGAATCGGGGCTGGTCGGCGATATCCCATTTGTGAGACGGGATCGGGAATTGGTGGCGGTGTGGGACCCATGTTGGGGCCGTTGAAATTGCTGGAAGTTTGAGGAATTCCGTTGGAGCTGGGCGGACCCGGTACCTGACTGGTGGAAATCGCCGGAATTGGTTGGGGGACGGAATTTGCACTCGGACCGGAATCGGTTGACATTGGTGGCATCGGGGGAGCTGGCATCGGACTGGCTGGCTTGGGCTGCCAACCAGAATCGGTCGGGACGCTCTGTTGCATCGCACCGTCGGTAATCACTTCACCACCGAAATTCTCATACATCGAGCCGTCACCGACTGTCGTTCCCATGTCGACATAGGGATCGGTCGAATAGACCGGCGGCAGGCCGCGTCGCTGTCCGCGAATCCGGGGCCCGCCTTGTGAGTAGATCACTTGCGAGTTTGCGTATGGCGAAGGAGGTAGACCATATTCCGCATCATTTCCACAACATCCACCACTTGCTGCCATTCCAGCATTGGCCGGCAGACAATTCGAGTAACACTGCGAGCTGCGATTCATATCGCAGCAGCTGCAACACCCCGTGAGTGCCTGCAATAGCACGATCACACAGGAGGTCCATGCAATACGTTTCATCTCCGTCTCCCGGATCTGTTGTTCTTCTGATGCATGACGCAGCACGAAAGGCTACCGTCATTCAGAGTTATCGGCGGGAGTTTGGGTAGACTTAAACGATTTTGCTGAGTTTATTGAGATTTCCGGCTGAATGTGAGTTTTAAAGGAAAGATAAACTCAAGGATGAGCGGGTTTAGGATGTTGCGACTGTTTTTGCAGCCGGGGGTCGGGTGTTCAAACTTCAGATTTGGCCGGAAAAGCACTGGAGGGAACTCGAGGTTCGACTAAGCGGATCACTCGGGAATTCTGGTGCCGCTCCGGCCAAATGTGAAATTTGAAAACCCGAACCCCATTCCGGCGACGTCCGTTGAACCAGATAATCCACGGGCTGATTTGAATGACAGGCAGCCCCCAAAAATATCGCATTCATCCCATTTTCCGCATCACCCCGAGCTCGCCGCTATAACCGCGACAAGACGACTGAAAAATCAGCATCACTGCGGCTGAGAGCTTGGAGCAACTTTGCCAGAGTCAAGACGGCGTCGCAAGTGGGGATGGCTTCGCGAAACCAATAACGACCACTGTCGCCGCCCGCAAAGGCCGCGTCGGCCTCGCGCATGGTTGTCGCGATACTCCAGCGATTCGCGTCGGACATGGCGACAAACCCGTCCCTGCGATCAATTGGGCGGAGTAAGGCCGCTGACGCGGACTGTTCCAGGACGATGCGTGAATGCCGGACTTCAGCCAGCACGACCTCGGCCAGCAGCAAGCTGATTTGTCGCGGGGGAATCAATTCGCCCCGCTCATCAAACACGCTGCAAGTTTGTCCGTCGTCATCGATCAATAATCCGAAATGAGCTGCGTACTGCAAGACTCCCTGCTGCATGCGTTGAGTATCGATATCTTCAGAACTGAGTATCTTTCGGGCTCGCGTGGGAATCGTTACGGGAATTAATTGACAGGCCAACTTCTCGAACAATCGGACAATGACATCTCGGACTGGGCGACTGGGGCATCCGAGACAAACCTTCAAGGGTCTCAAGGCGTGAAAATGTTTACGCAAGCTGGCCTCGTAAAGCGGTCCGCAGTGAAAGGTCCGTTGTCCCGCGCTGAACCGCATCGGACGCTGATACCCCGACGCCAGTCGGCTGGCAATCTCCGGCAGGCGATTGTCACGCTCAATCGGAATCGCACCAGCGAGGACAAAGTCCAGGCCGGTCCAGGCCGGATCGTGCCCCGATCCCGCGACCTGAATTCCCGCTGCGGCTTTCAAATGGTCCACGGCAAACCAGAAGCAGGGCCGCGTCGCCAAGCCAATATCAATGACCTGGCAACCCATCCGCCGCAAAATCTTGGCCACGCCGGTAATCAGATCGGGAGATGAGGGACGCTCGTCATGTGCGATAACAACTTGCGGGCCTTGGGGTTTCGACATCGAGTTGGCAACGGAATCAGGCGTTCGAATCTCCAGAGGCGTGGCTTCCCACAGCAAACTGGCGAAAGCGCCAGCGATTTCGCCCGCTTTCGTTGCGGTCAGTTCATTGAGATAGATCCCACGTACCCCTTCATCCGTAAACAGGGTCGTCCGCGCGGCCCGTCGATTTGACGCGTCAATATGCTCGACGGTCTGGACTGCCAGTTGAGACGTGTCATGTCGATGGACGCACTCCCGGCATTTGGGGTAAAAGGCGGCCAACCGAGACAAATGGACGGCGCGCGAGATCGCATAGTCCTCACCGGGACAAACATATTGGGGCTCGGGTTGCAGCACGGGCAGTTCGAGCATACAGAGTTTTCTTCTTGCGGGAGCGCAGGCACATCGGCAATGCGAGCTTACTGCCCGCAATGTGTCGCTTTGATCCGCGCGAAGTCAAGAGCATCCGATCTCAGGCATCAATTGAGGGCATCCATGATTGGCCCAGCACACTGTATGTCGATTGTTGCAACGAGGTCAACGTCGTTTGATGTCGCCCCGATCGGAAGTCGATCGGTTTGAGTACCTCATCCCAATCTTGAAGTTGCGCTACGGGAGATCAGCACGCTATAGTATCGTGATTTGCCAATATGTTATGATGGCCCGAAGTTCAAGGGCTCGGCAGCGGTTCAGGCGAACCATGGTGTTGTCAGGAACGATATGCTTTCCTTTTCTCGTCTTGTTGGTGGTTTGTCCGTGGCATTCGGCCTGGTCTTACTGTGCGTCGCCACGGTTTGCAGTTCGAGTTTTCCCACTGTCGACGCCGCTGAGAAAACTCCGTCGTCCGTGCCCGATTTGCAACCGCTCGCGCGGCCTGTCGCCATGGCCTATAACAACGAGTCCGAGCAATTGCTGGTCGCCAATCGGGATTCGGCGACTCTGGTCACTGTCGATCCCGTCGCAAAACAGGTGTCGGGCACCTGGAGAGTTCCTGAAGCCGCGAATCTGACCGATTTGATTGTTTCAGCGGATGGCCAGTTGGCATTGGTCTGCAGTTCGGCATCCAATCGAATCTGGTTACTCAAACGACTCGCTGGCGGACAATTCACAGTATTGCAAACTCTGGACGTCCCCGTTGGCCCCGTCGGTTTGTGCTGGATCCCAAAACAGCAGCAAGCGGCCCTCTCTTGTCAGTGGGCTCGAACGGTCTTGATCCTCAATGTCGCACCCGCTGCCCTGGAGGGGGAACGCCTGTCAGTCCAGTGTCAGATCCCATTGCCGCACTCACCGCGGCGGTTGTTGTCGGTACAAAACGGACAGCGACTGGTTGTCGCAGACCAGTTTTCAGGAATTCTGAGCCTGATCGATATTGTACAGGGGAAACTGGAACGGACCGTAAAAATTCCAGGCCAGAATATTCATGGTTTGACGATTTCGAAAGACGGCCGGCAGGTCATCCTCGCGCATCAAATCTTAAACCAGGTTGCCGAGACTTCTCACGATGCCGTCTTTTGGGGCATCGTGATGAGTAATACTCTGCGAATCATTCCGTTGAATAATCTGCTGGATGCGCAGCGGCAACCGCTGATGCAGGCCGACATTCATTTCCTCGGTGAACCAAACCACGGCGCTGCCGATCCGACCGATGTGACGCTGGGAATCAACGAGACTCTATTGACGACGCTGGGCGGCGTGGATGAACTGGCGATTGGCGTACATCTGGACCATAGTTTTGACCGAGTCAAAGTCGGGCGGCATCCCGTCGCTGTCGTCACCAATGCAGAAGGAAATCTCGCCTTTGTCGCCAATCAATTCAGTGATTCGGTCAGCATTGTGGAAGTTCAAACTCGCAAGAATCTGGGCGAAATCTCACTGCACGGCGCGTTGACTCCCCGGGAGCCCACTTTGGTGGAGCAGGGGGAAGCCCTGTTCCATTCAGGCCGGCTGTCATTAGATCGCTGGTACAGTTGCCACAGCTGTCACAGTTCGGGGCATACGGTCGGACTGCTGAACGATAACTTTGGTGACGGCAACTACGGAGCTCCCAAAAGCATTCCCTCATTGTTGGGGCTCGCGGAGACGCCTCCTTTTCTGTGGAGCGGCCAAGATGCCGATCTCAATCTACAGACGCGCAAGTCAATCACCACGACGATGCACGGTGAAGACCCGTCCGAGGCTGAAGTCGAACAGCTGGTCGCTTATTTGCGAACTCTTGCTCCTCCACCCAAGGTCCTGACTGCGGACCCGGCACAAATCGCACGCGGTGCAAAGATCTTCGAAGCCCATGATTGTGCTCGCTGTCACACTCCGCCGACTTACACGAGCGCGGAAACCTACGATGTGGGCCTGCAAGATCAGCACGGCCGCAAGAAGTTTAATCCTCCTTCGCTGCGAGGTCTCCGTTATCGAGGACCCTATTTCCATGACCACCGGGCCGAAACGTTGAAGGACGTCTTTATGAAGCACAAACACCCCAGTGAGTCATCCTGGAAAGAAGAGGAAATTGGAGATCTCATGGCATTTCTAGAAGGTTTGTGAGATTCTTTGGCTGTCTGTTCCAGGCGGCTCCGAATTCTCGCGATATCAGATTCCCAATCCGCTCCGCTGCTCACGTTGAATTTTTCTTTCATGCCGATCCATTATCGATGTCCGGCCTGTCATCATTTATTGAGCATCACGACGCGTAAGGCGGGCGTGGAGGTTCCCTGCCCGTTGTGTGGGGCATTAGCGGTCGTCCCGTTTCCCGCAACACTGGCCTCGGATCAATCAATTACGCCGGAAGCTGCGGGTACTGAGGGTGATTCTGAACCTGCGGTGGATCTGCAAACCAATGCTACTGCAGATGTTACGGGAATGGCTCGGTCGCCAAAATCCGTGGTGAATGACGAAGAGACCCTGGAACATGACGAAATTGCAGAAGACGCCAAGCTCGCAGGCGAAACAAGTCCCGTTGTGCGGCACCCCAGGAGTGACGATTGGCTGTCCCGCGAACGCGAAAGAGCGGAAACCATTGCCTCTGATTCTGCGGAACCACCTGCGATAGAAGAAGACGACGAAGACGAGGGAGGAATTCAGCTGCGGCGGGCCAGTCCCAATTTAGGGGATCTGGACCTTACATCGATGGTCGATGTCACGTTTTTATTGCTCATTTTCTTTATGGTGACGGCCTCATTCAGTTTGCAGAAGACAATCGAATTGCCGAAGCCGAATCCCGATCAAAAGGGGGCGGCACAGTCATTAACTCTGGAAGATTTGCAGGCCAATACCATTTTTGTCAAGGTGGACGAAGCCAATCAGATCTTTGTCGATGACGTACCGGCTGGAGGTGCCACGAAGCTGGAAGACGTGCTGATGCAAGCTCGACTGACAACTTTAAGAACAGAAGTGGCCATCGATGCTCATCCCGAAGCGCGTCATGAAACAGTAGTGCAGGTCATAGATGCCGCGACGGGTGCCGGAATGCAAAAGGTCCGAATTGTCTCTCGAGGAAACGTTGGGGAATAATGACGTCATTTCCCGATTTCATTTGATTTACTGCCCTGGATTGCAGTATCCTGTGCGTTGGTGAAGTTCTTTGATCACACTCATTTCGAGTGTCTTTCTCATTTCATCTGCTGATCGTTTGAATCCCCTGCAATTTTTTATCGCAGCGGGATCCTTTTTGTTTTGTCCTTACACGCATGTTCTGACCGGGCCCGGCGATTGGCTTTTGAACGCTGGAATCTAACCATCGGAAACATGGACAGTTTTTCTTGTTTTTACTCTTGTTTCGGGGTGTCCTATGCATGTCCAACGTCACCGTAGTCGAGCGGCAAAAACTGGCCCGAGAGCTGGCTTCACGCTAATTGAATTGCTGGTCGTCATCGCCATTATCGCGGTGTTGATTGCTCTCTTGCTGCCGGCCGTGCAGCAGGCTCGTGAGTCCGCCCGGCGGACACAGTGCCGTAACAATTTGAAGCAATTCGGTCTGGCAATTCACAATCACCATGACACGTATCTGGTACTCCCTTCCGGCGGAACAGCCTGGTGGTATCACATGACTTACACCGCCAGCGGTGCTCCGGAAACTCCACCCCGCCAGAACGGGGGTTGGGGGTTTCAGTTGTTGCCGTATATCGAAGCGGCAACTGTCTGGCGTGGTGGGAATGCGACGACCAATATGGACCGTTCCATTTTGGCCATCAGCACTGCGAATCCGGCCTACTTTTGCCCCACCCGGCGTTCACCCATGGTCCTGCCTCCAACCCCTGATTGGTATACGACGCCGGCCAACAGCGGTCTGAGCTACGGCCATGCGCAAACCGACTACGCTTCCTGCAATTTGCAGAATACTGGACCCATCACCCAAACGAATGCCAGGCGACTCGCTGATATTGTGGACGGAACTTCGCAAACGATGATTCTGGGTGAAAAGAAGCTGGACGTCTCGCAACTGGGACAGTACCAGGGCGACGATAATGAAGGTTATACCGTCGGGTGGGATCACGATGCCGTTCGCGACTCGACACTCGCGCCGGCTCATGATACCAGCGTGGCGGGCGGTTGGGGCGAGACTCGCTTCGGAGCCTCTCACCAGGGGGCTTTCAATGCCCTGTTTTGTGATGGGTCCGTGAAGAGTTTGAGCTACAACATCAGTCTTGTGGTATTCACAAATCTGGGTGACCGGGCAGGTGGAATCTCTGCTTCACCTGAATAGGGTGGCGTTTGAGTCTCGGAGCGTTGCCAATTTTCAACTTGAGGAAGAACAAGGAACTCTGATGCGTCGTTTGTGTCGATCCGGATTCGGAGCGTTGTTTGTTGCTGTTTTGGCATTGTGCGTTTCGGGCTGTGGAGGAGCAAGCGGTCCACCGCGCGCTAAAATCCGCGGCGAAATCACGAACAATGGCGAGCCTTTAAAAGTCAAACCAATGGTGGGCCGGGTTCAAGTCACGTTTTACCCGGTCACCGAACCCGGACAGCCACCAAGTGATCCCCAGGAAGCGGCCGTGCTCCCCAGTGGTGAATTCAAAGTTCACGGAACCGATGGCAAGGGGATTTTGCTCGGCAAATACAAGATCGCCGTTCGACAATGGGAAGAATTTCCCAACAAAGACGTTCTGCAAGGCAAGTGCGACAAAGATAACACCAAGTTCATTCGCGATGTGACGGGCAAAGAGGACATCATTCTCGATGTCAAAGATGTGATGACGGAAATCAGTGCTGGAAAATGAGGGTTTTTATACCGCGCACAGTAAAGAATGAT
>JAQGHT010001222.1 GCA_028291565.1 Planctomycetaceae bacterium
TTGGCGGATTGAAAATCGCCAAGGCTATCCGGCAAATCGTATTGCAACACGATTTCAAAAATGGCGGGACAAGGCTCTACCGTTGATTGTGCATGAGCACCATTTCGAGCCGGACTGAGTTGCCCAACAGTCCGAATATGATCGTCATCCGTAACTTCTTACGCATGTCTCGAATCGGTGTTGGTCGCCGACAGGTCAGAATGACTGCGCAGCGGCCAACATTCGATCGATAATCGCTGATGATCATTGGGCGTTTGAATGAGATTCAACGAGGCAGTCCAAGGATTCAGCGTCTCCGTTACTTGCTGCTGGCCATGTGCTTCGTCATGCTTTGGCAGGCCTTTTCACATTTGTGGCATTCTTCGGCGCAGGATTTCATGTGCTTATCGTTCGGGAATTTTTCGCATTCTTTAGCGCAACGACCACATGCATCTGCACAAGCCGTACAAATCAGGTTCGAGAAGGGACCGCCACGTGAAACAATCTGTGACGCAGCAGCGCACACGGTGGCACAGTCCTGACAGGACATCAGACTCGACAAATGCTCTTTTTGACCTTCGTTTGACATCCGCGCACAGTGGGTCGAACACGAGTCACAGGCCCTCTGACAATCGGAACAGGCTTTTGCACAGGTCAACATCATTTCGCTGTGCTCTGAGTGCACTGCGGGTTGAATCTGCGCTGTCTTCTGCGCGGCAAACCCGACCAGACCGATCAGGCTTAACGCAAACGCCAGCACACCAATACGACCGAGTTTCAAGTTGCTCATTGGACAATCCTCTCCTGAAAGGTCGCCCTCCTGCCGCCAGCGACAGCGGTCGCCTGCTGATACGGAGGGCATCATTTCCAAGTCATTAAGGCAATTGTCGTACCACGGCGCAGACGCTTGACTGTTACTGGAATGAGGTCTGGAGATCATCGGAAGCCAGTTCAATGGGGTTATTTGACAAGAATCAAAACGTTCGATAACCAACTGCCCGGTCCGTTTTGCAGGTCAGTTTCTCTCCGTTTATCAAGAATCTGCGAAGCATCAAGAATTGCCACTTGTCTTGAATGCCCTGGAGTTGGTACACTTACAGCATGTGCGACGGTATTTTGCAGGGATGGTCCGTCCGCAGTCTCTGTAGCTGAGCGCTCGATATCGGCAGAGAAACAGTAGTCCGATCAGAGTGTTTTAGACCGAACGTGTCAGGTCCGAACGATTTTTTGTGAATCGATTGCAGTCCTGGTGTTCGCCCGGTGTCTCCCAACTGCTCGATAGACAGTGAATGGGTAGCGTCGGATCAGATCCGCGAAGTTCGCCCCGTGTCCGTCGCCCCGAGTTTTTCCAGAAGGCCAGAATCCCCGCCGAGACCGCAGCACTCGAATTACGCATCTCCTGAATTGCCCGATACTTGCACCTATATTTGTAGTCCATGCTTCGAAGAGCAGGCACGCTTCCCGTGGCTCATGTTGACGCCCGGCGTGTTTCTGCTCCGCGATAGCCCAAACTAAGTTGTGTTCATCCCATGCGTCGTGAAGATATTCGTAATATTGCCATCATTGCCCACGTTGACCACGGGAAGACCTCTTTGGTCGACGCCATGCTGAAGCAAAGCGGCCAATTCCGTGAGTCCCAGTTGCAGGGCGAATGCATTCTCGATTCCAACGATCTGGAACGCGAACGTGGTATTACAATTCTCGCGAAGAACATTGCCATCCCTTATAAGGGATACAAGATCAACGTCATCGACACGCCAGGCCACGCTGACTTTGGTGGCGAAGTTGAGCGCGTCTTGATGATGGCCGACGGAGCGCTGATCCTGGTCGACGCGTTCGAAGGGCCCAAGCCGCAAACTCGGTTTGTTGTGAAAAAGGCTCTGGAAGCCAAACTGCAACCAATTGTCGTGATCAACAAGATCGACCGCGCGGATTGTCGTCCACACGAAGTCTTGTCGGAAGTGTTTGATCTGCTGGTCGAACTCGGCGCGGACGACGACATCCTCGATTTTCCGTACATCTTCACGAGCGGTCGCGAAGGTTATGCCACGCACGACCCGAAAGTCCGGACCGATAACATTCAGCTGCTCCTGGATATGGTTATCGAAAAGATTCCGGGCCCGGTGGCTCGACCGAACGATCCCTTCCAGATGATGGTTACAACGTTGCATTGGTCCGAATTCGTCGGCCGAATGGCAACCGGCCGGATCCTGGCAGGCTCAGTCCGGAAGGGCGACAAAGTCGTCATCATGAAGGCCGAGGGTAAGAACGTCCGGGGCGAAGTCCAGTCTGTCGAAGTCTTCGACAAACTCGGCCGCGTCGAAGCGGAAGTCGCAGTTGCTGGCGATATCGTCGCCTTGGTGGGATTGCCCAACCCCGAAATTGGCGATACCGTCGCCGATGCCGAGAATCCTGTCGCCATTGAGCGTATCAAGGTGGACGAACCCACGCTGTCGATGTGTTTCACGATCAATTCGTCCCCCTTTGCAGGTAAAGAAGGCAAGTACGTCACGACTCGCCACATTCGCGAACGATTGCGTCGCGAGCTGGAATCGAACGTCGCTTTGCGTGTCGAAGAAGGTTCAACCAATGACATTTTCAATGTTTCCGGTCGTGGTTTGCTGCACCTGTCGGTGTTAATTGAGCAAATGCGACGCGAAGGCTATGAGCTTTCGATTGGTAAACCTCAGGTAATCCGCAAACGGATCGACGGAGAAATCCACGAACCTTTCGAAATCCTGACAATCGACGTCCCCACCCCCGATATGGGCGGCGTGATGGAACTGGTCTGCAATCGCCGCGGACAGCTACGGCACATGACCAGCAATGACGTCGGCATGTCACACCTGGATTTCCTGATTCCGGCACGCGGTCTGATTGGCTTGCGGACACGAGTTCTGAATGTCACCAAAGGTGAAGCGGTGATGAATCATCGCTTTGAAGCATATGGACCGGTTGAGGGTGATGTGCCACACCGCGCCAATGGCGTGCTGGTTTCGCAGGAAAATGGCCGCGTGGTCGGTTTTGCCTTGTCGAAATTGCAGGAGCGTTCGGACCTCTTTGTCGCACCTGGCGACGAAGTCTACGAAGGCATGATCGTCGGTGAAAACGCCCGCGATAATGACATGGTCGTGAATCCGATCAAGGAAAAGAAGCTGACCAATATGCGGGCGTCCGGCACCGATGACAACATCATTCTGAAGCCGCCGCGTCTGATGAGCCTCGAGCAGGCGCTGGAGTACATTGAAGACGACGAATACGTCGAAGTGACTCCGAAGGCGATTCGTCTGCGAAAGATCATTCTGTCCGAAATCGGCCGTCGCCGTGGCTCACGAGCCCGCGTGGAAGTCGAAGTCTAAACGTCGGTTGCCGCAGCCTGACTCTCCGAGTCAGGCGCTTTGCAGTCAAAGTCCGGACTTAGGATCGGCGTATCAATATCTGTCGGAAGTTGCCTACGGCCTTTCAGGTCATCGACGGGCATGAGTGCCCATCTTACGGCACTTATTGCTGCGCAAATCCTTAAACTTCGCTACGGACAACAGCATGTAAAGCAAGTAGCGCTAGACCGTGGACCCACCGGGCTATGCCATGAGGGATTGTGCACGCTGATTTTCGTGTAGCCAAGGTTGCCGAACCTTGGGCATCGGACCCCCAAACGGAGCGAACCGCCCCAATCTCTGGCAAGATTGGCTACAGAAATCACTCATCGCGGCAAAGCCGATGGCGGATTTTTCCCGAATCTACTCGGGTCTTGCGACTGGCCTATCTTGGGCCTGATGATGCTGATTCGATGCTGCGCAGAGCAGATTTTGATCGCAAGGTTCAGATCTCATCATTCTGCATCAGCCTTTCCGTCCGCTCTAAACTGCCCAGCATTCATCCGGCGAAGTCTTCAGTGTGACCGCCACACGTCCTGTTATCGACTAGGCTTCTGAAAAGGACCACGGTACCAAGTCAATGGATCCAATGTCGTCGACATGGAATTTGTTCGTCTGACTAGGCGAGGGCGGAAATAAGTCAGCAATTTCCAGGCGGTCTCTCGGCCAGCGCAGATCCGCGATGGAAATCTAAACCACGTGTCCTGCTTCGGGGGAGGCCTTCCGTCCGGCAACAAGCCGTTGGGCACCAATCAGGCGGCGATCGCCCCGGTGGCGATTCTGTGAGAAATACACAACACATGGAAACAAAAAGCTTTAAGGCATGTTGCCAGGATTCCTATTGACTATAAATCAGGTAATCTGCGACGACTCTTCCCCTGAAAATCATTTTTGCAATCGAGCTGGCCATCGGGATTTTATCGATTGGGGACAAGTTTTTTCTTGACTCTTGGCTCGTGCCGACTTAGTCTAAAACCTCAGATTCATTTGAACCGATGACTAGTGAATGAACTGGACTCACCGAACAGCTTTAATGGTGAGTCGTTCGTCTGAGACTGAACGCCACGAAGGTGGAACAGCGGACAGGTCATATCGCCGATGCACCAAGTCAATTTTTGGCGATATTTCACTGAATTGTACCAAACGAACGATTACCGCTGAAAACTGAATGAATGAGACTCAGGTATTTGATTGGCCAGCGTTGTTTTCATTCTTGCTGACAAAATTCTCATAACGGTATTGGACAAGCGTCATGATGGTCGCAGAGCGCATTCGTCGTCGGCATCAGTGCCGGGCGTTCACGTTAATTGAACTACTGGTGGTCATTGCAATTATCGCAGTGCTGATTGCCTTGCTGCTGCCTGCGGTACAGCAAGCGAGAGAATCGGCCCGCCTGCTGCAGTGTCGCAATAATCTCAAGCAAATTGGCATCGGCTTGCACAATTATGAGGGCACGTATACGACATTTCCCCCTGCGGGATTCTATCCCGTGGGAGGGACTGCGTCGGACACATACTCGGTCCACGCCCGAATCTTGCCCTATCTCGAGCAATCAAGTCTCTATTCGTTGATTGACTTCAATCTTTCCGCTACCAGTCAGCCACTGGTGGTCGCACAGCGAGTTGCCAGTTACCTCTGCCCGGACGAAATCAATGACAAAGCGCGGGCCTCCGTTCCTGTCCGCTATCCCATGAATTATGCTGCGAATGTCGGAAGCTGGTTCGTATGGGATCCGAATTCGGGACAGGTCGGTGACGGCGCGCTGCCCATCAATAAGGCGACCCGAATTTCGCAATTCACGGATGGTGTGACCAATACTGTTGGCATGGCCGAAGTCAGAGCTTACCAGTCATATCTTCTGGGATCTGGCAATCCCAACACACTCGGCGTGGCACCACCGGCTGGCCCTGCCAGCGTCCTGGGATATGGAGGCTCATTGAAAGCAATTGTCGGACATACTGGCTGGACAGAAGGTCAGACATTTCAGACGGGTTTCACGTTTACACTGACTCCAGGGACCGAAGTCCCCTATTCAGACGCGACTGGTCAATACGACGTGGATTACATTTCCAGCCGGGACGGCTCGTCCGCGACGAATATGTCTTATGATGCAGTCACGGCTCGCAGTTATCACAGCGGCGGAATCATCGTCAATGTGTTACTCATGGATGGCTCGGTGCGGAGCATCAGTGAGAACATCAGTCTCATTGTCTGGCGTGGATTAGGAACGCGAGCCGGCGGCGAAGTTCTGGGCGATTTCTAAGGTCCAATACACGGCCGCAGTCGTTATCGACAGCACGACCAACCACCCAGGTATTCCGGGCCAGACGTGCTGCGGTAACCATCCCAGCGGTTGGTAAGGCCGGAGTACCACTTCGGTTTCGATCAGCCCGGCGTGAGATTGAATGCGTTGCGAACGACTCGCGACGCGCGTGTTCAGAACATGTTGAACGGTTTGATTCCCCAAGCGGACATTGATCGTTTCTTCGCCACTCGTTTGCTCGAAACAAAGGGACCAATCTGCTTTGCCGCTCGGCAAGTTTGTGCTGGTATCGGATTCGATGCTGCGGACCCAACCACCTTTCGACGTCAGCGTGTATTGCGGTACGACATGGATGATTTCATTCACTGTAGATGCTGGCGAGCGAACTCGAATTTGGAAGGTCTCGCCGGGCTGAATTGGAAAGTCGTCGAGCCGCTGCTGTCCCCAGCTTGTGATCGCAGATAAGACTAAGACCGAAACGCAAAGCGACACGAATTCGGCTTGCGTTCGTTTTCCACGAACCAGGATTCGAGTCCTTCGAAATCGCGCCAATTGTTGCTGGTCGCTACCCACTTTGGCGTTATGCATCAAGTCACGCAATCGACGCTCATCAGCGGCAATCTCAGCGATCTGCTGTTGATCGACTGTCATTTGCCTAATAGCGAACAAAAACAGTCCAACTAAGGTCCCCAGAATAATTACCGTGAGATCGCGCGGGAACGACAAGGTCCAACCGGCGATGGCGTCAACGCCGAGAATCGAAATCGAATGGAAAGTATCGATCATTGAGATCTCTCCGGGAGTTCAATTCGACCACGATCCGCGTCGACCCAGATGGCTTCGCCCTGTATAACTCTCTCTGTAATATGTGGAATGACGACCGCCGGAATCGATAACTGCCGGGCGAGCAATGCCACATGCGACAGGATGCCCCCGTGCTCGACAACCAGTCCCGCGGCGCGAGCGATGAACGGCATCATCCCGGGGTCAATGATCGTCCCAACAACGATCGAATCAGCGGCCAGATCTGCCCAGCTAATGCCCTGAGTCGCCAAAAAGACCCGTCCCGTGGCCTGGCCTGATGACAACGCAGTGCCCAAGAAACCTCGCCCATTTCTGAAACAATGGGGTGGCAATCCAAAATCAGTTTGATCATCCGTGGTTTCCAGGACGGCTGGAACGTGAAGTTTTTGACACGCGAAATGCCTTTCGCGACGTTCCGAGATCAAATCGTTGATGTGCACATTTTTCAAATCGGCCGACAGTTCCGCGAGTGTCAAAAAATGAATTCCATCCCCAAGATCCAGCCGTCGTGAAAGTTCTGCCAGGACGTCGCGGAGCAATTCATAGGCTCTCAGGAATTCGTGCTTACCAGCCTCTCGATAAGGAATCAATCTCTGTGCCTCGTGCAGCAGTGGCGAGAGCTCGCGATAGACACATCGGGCACCATTTCGTTCCAAGGCAACACGCAGCAGATTCTCGGCAGACTGTTTACTTTGGATATCTTCGTCGACCCCAGGCGATTTCACAGCCAGGTCGTCAGCGACCGGGATCGTTTCCGGGATTTCACGCCAACGCCTGGCGGACAAATCCATCTCGTTGGGTCCATGGTGCCCATATTCTTGAAGAAATAACTCCAGCGAGGTCTGATGCCGTGCGAGCTTGCCCAAGAGTTCACGCTGCCGTTGCACGGTCGGCTGGGCAATCTTACGCAAGCACTCCTGCAACAGCGCCCGGCATTCAGTCCCTCCCAGAATCGGAACCAATCGTTGTTCCAGTTCGGACCAGGCTGCGACACCCAAAATTCCCGGCAACAGTGTTTGTGGTGCGAATTCACCAAAGACTCGTTGACGGCGTCGCTCAAAAACTTGACGCAATTCAGGGATGCTCAACCGAGCCAGGTCAAACTCTCGCTCGACGCGAACAAAGGCTTGCAATCGCGGCACCAAAGTATCATCGAAATCCGTTGCAGCTCGTGATGCGAGTCGACGTTGAATCCAACGGGATCGAAATAACATGAACGCAATGAAAGGCCATTGCAGCAGGAACGACGGGGCCAGCTGATTGAAGTCCAGGTCATCGGGCGGTCGATCGAGAGCGCCGGGATCGTTTCGCAAGGCGACGACATTAAATCGGAACGGATACGCTCCACAGATCATCTCTGTCAGGCGTTCGGGGTCGGCATAGATTCGCCCCGCGATCAGCTCGAGAAAACCATCACGACAAGCTCGTGTTGACGGACGATACCCCAGACGACGATACAAGTCTCCATAACCGCCCTGCCCGGACATGAACTGCCGCCATAAGTCCCAGGTCAGCGGAGTTGGCGCAACCAGCGTTTCTGCCAGATTGTGCCGGACCCATAATGTTCGTCCCTGCTTTCCCAATTCCAGCAGGCGGTCTCGCTCGATCAGCCGGACGTGTTCACTTATCGCCTGGAGCAGGCAAGGTGCACTGGGAGCCATCGACCTTGCTTGAAAGAAGGCGACTTCGCCTTTCGCATACCCGAATTCGACATCTACGGATGACTGCACAAGCTCTTCGATCTGCGTGATGGATTGACACAGGGGAAGCAATCCTTGTTGTTCGAAGCGCTTGAACACATCGTTCTCAACCCAGGCCGTGGGCATTGAAACCAGGCGAATTGATAGTGTCTTGCGGTCGACATTCCACCTGGCTGGCGTCACTTGACCTCCGACAAGTGCTCGCCCCAGTCCCAGTATGCATTCGACCACAAATTCCTCGCGATCTGGCTGTGCGGGATTGGTCGAAAACACAATGCCAGAGACCTCAGCGGGGAACATCACTTGCAGCGTGACCGCCGTCCCGACTTCACTGTCGCATCCGCGAAGTTCACGATAGCGTTGTGCCGCAGGTGCTTCCCAGGAATCGAAAACGGCTGTGATTGCAAGTCGCAGTAGTAATTCCGGGTCATCAGGAATTGGACCCGTGGCCGAGGCTCGTGCAGCAGCCAGGACTTCTTCGCAAATCGTTCGGGGCGGTCTTGAATCCGTCCACAGGTCGACACTGTCCGGCTTGATACCCACGATATTCAATAAACTGTCATTGCGAAGAAATTCTGAAAACGCCTGCCAGGCGAATTCTTGATCCAATTCTCGAACCAGCGATTCTGAAAATCCGCAATGGAGCACGGTGGCCATCAAGCCGGGCATTGATTCGGCAGCGCCGCTTCTCGCTGCTAACGTCAAGGGTTGGGGGCCGCGGCCAAACGTCAGACCCGTTTGAAGTTCTAACCGAGCCACTCCAGCCCGGACCTCGTCCCACAGCCCGTCCGGCAACTGTCGGCGATGCGCGTAATAGTACTGGCTGGCCCGAGTCGTAATTGTGAATGCAGCCGGAACAGAATGGCCTGCATGAACCAGCCGGCACAATGACAGCCCCTTGCCTCCAAGCAGCTGCACGGCCTCCGTTTCGCCCCCCGGTAAGCCATCACACGGGAAATGGAGCCAATTGGAATGCGGCTGCGATTCGGTGACATTTAATGTTTCACCGGAAGCAAGTGGTGACGCAGGCCGCTCAATACTCACAGGTTTCTCCGAAGGTGTGGCATGTTCTTGGGACAGGCTTCCAACTGGTTCGTATAGCGCAATGAATCGACTGGGTGATCGATCTTACGTAAAAGTGGAATTGCGACACAAAAGTGCTCTCTCAGGGCGACGATTCATTGGCTGCTCCCAGGCTTGAGACAGATCAGTCCAGTACCGGTGACGGGAACATAAACATGCTCGTCGAGCAACACAGGTGAGATTGTGATTCGATCTTTCGCCGCCGTTTCAAACCAGCACTCCTTGGCATCATTTCCGTCTAAGGAAATTCGCATCAACTGTCCGGCGTCAGACACATAAGCGAGAGCATCAATGCCGGACAATAATCCGATCCTCGAGTTGACGCGCGGAATGCGGCGAGGAACTTTGCGTGAATTCACAAGACCAATGAGCAGCTCGTTCGAGGACGTTGTTCCGATCAGATGGTTACCCTCGACAGTCATTGACACCAATCCGCTCCAGTCTTTCAACGATTCTTGAAGTGTCCCATTCAGTAGCGATCGCAACTCAATTGAGGTTGAAGTCGCAATCAACACTTGCTTTTTCAATACAACGGGAGCTGAAACCGGGGATTCCAACAAAGGCACGCTCCACAAGATTTGTCCGGTCAACCGATCCAGCGCCACTAACTGGCTGGGATCGGCTGCGGCGGCGACGAGCATTTCGCCATGGACTTGAACTGGGTGATCCAATTGGCCGATCTCAGTCTGCCAGAGACTCTCGCCATACGGCCCCAATCGTGCCAGTTGCCGCACGTTTGACTGCAAAAAAATGGAGTCTGAGTCAACCTGCAGCCAGTTCGGAATCTGAATCAGCTCGTGATTCCAAAGGGCCTGCCCCGATTCTCGATCAATGCCAATCAATCGTCCAGATTCTCCCCGTTTACCGCACAGGCAAATGACTTGCGACCCTCGAACGCACGGCGAAACCTGGATAGTTTGCTGATCCGCATCCAACACCCAGAGAATCCGCGCTGCGTCCGATTCGAACTGGGCGGCGCACACGAGCCCTGCCCATGTCTTCGAGGACATGGGGACGAAAAGATCCTTCGATGTGACAGTGGGCGGTGCCGTCACTTCGGCCGGTTGTTCTGGAGCAGGACCGGCGAGTGTCCAGGCGACATTCAGGGCACGGGGAATCGATGAATTGGCTTGGGAGCGACAACAAGTAGAGTCCTCACCTGTTTCATTGATGGACGATTCTCCTACACAGACCAGGCCATCGTTCGGCGTCCCGACATAGACTCGCCCTCCAAATACGACCGGTGAGCTGATGTAATCTCCAGGTGCGCCAAGTCGCACACTCCAGACGCGTTCGAGCCGCTGATTCAGACCGTGCAATAGTCCATCACAACTCACGCAGTAGATCATCCGATCTGTGACCGCGGGGGCTGTCAAAACGGGAGCGCCGGCGTTCCACCGAGCTGTGATTTGACCTTGGGAATCCGCGACGAACAGCTGCCCATTCACGGTGCTGAAATGGACTTGTTTTTGGTGTACGGCAATCGCAGCCAGGACGGCCGAAGGAGTCGAGATTTTCCACACCGTCTCCAGAGTTTTCAGGTCCAGACACCAGACTTCCCCCGGCGAACCGTTTCGGTAGTTTGTGTAATCGGTGCGCCCCATTCCCAGATAAAGCCGTCCTTCGTGAATTGCCGGCGGACTAAAACTGGGGAAGGGTAATTTGATCCTCTGAATTTCACGCCCGGTGACTGCATCGAGTACACACAAGGCTTCACCCCCGAAGCCCAAGCCGACATAAACGCGTCCTTGATGCACGGCGAGCGCCGTTTCCGCATCAGCATATTGGGCACCGGAAACATGCCAGACGACACGGAATCCAGATGCCGTTTCATTTTGCAATTCGAGGCAATAGATGCCGTCATCGCCGGCTCCGAAGTACACACGGCCATCGATCACGGCCGGAGTACATTCAATGTGACTTTGAGTCGCGAACTGCCAGTTCAATTTCGGCTTCTTCGGACCATCAAGCTGCCAGCAAACGAGTCTTGAGTCGGTCGTCTGGTGTAAGCCCTCGCCACAGAAGAGAAATCCCTGATCAATCACGGGCGACGACAACGTGGCCCGGTATCCAGGTGACGCCAGACTCCAGACTTGCTCGCCTGTCGCCGCGTTCCAGCAAAAGAAACGGGCCGAGTCACCTTTTGAGCCGACGGCGATGATCTGTTCGCCAACGATCGCGGGTGAAGAAAAGAAGTCATAGTCAGCCGCGGCACTCCATTGAATTCCGCCGCGCACTGGTCCGCGTATCATGTCGGCGTGCCCATGCCGCGCCGTCGTCCCGCGATAAACGGGCCAGGAGCCCACCGTGAAACCGTGTTGAACAGTGGATGACGAACGGTGTCCGAGACGTCCGGCGACTTGATAGACCAGGACACCCAGCAGACTGACCACGATGATACCAGGTTTTTGCCGCCACAGACCTCGCAACAAAGTCCGCACGGCCGACATGCGCAGCGAGGCCAAAGTCGCAAAAAGACCAATTGCACTCGCGAGGACAACCGCCAATAGGCTAGATGCGGTCGGAAGGATCGGCAATACCCCTAACAGCGGCGAATCGCTCATAATCAGGCCTGAAACCGCTCACAGGATGTGTTGAGGACCAGCAAGAATTCAACCAATCATATTGTCCCACATTCATTTGCGAGAGCAACAAATACCGAAACCCAGTCGCGTTTGTCGCGAAATCTCACGTCCACAACCCGATGATTACTCGGGACTTGAGTCGCAGCTTCAGGCGAATGGCATCTTGTCTGGGCTGCTGAGCAGCATTATACTGGCGCAGATGGGAATTTTCGTTTCAGCAGGTCTTTTTATCCGATTGGGAATGTATCAATCAATAAATTGATCAAGGTCTCGACAAGCAGACGTATGTTGAACTTTTTTCCCAGGGAGACTGCTGATGTTTCGGAGACGCGCATTCACTCTGATTGAACTGCTGGTGACGATCGCCATTATTGGCGTGTTACTCGCTTTGTTACTGCCTGCTGTGCAGGCTGCGAGAGAAAGCGCGCGCCGGGTTCAGTGCCGTAACAATCTTAAACAAATTGGGATTGCGCTGCATCTGTATCATGATACACATAGTGTCTTACCACCAGGCTATCTGTTTTTCGGTCCGCCACAGCCGCCACCAGCAGATCCGAATTTGGGACCGACGACGAAAATCAAAGACGCGCCACCCCCTGGCTTACTGAAACAGCCCAATGATCCTGGCTGGAGCTGGTTGGCACTCAGCCTGCCGTTTTTGGATCAGGCACCTTTGCACAATTCCATCAACTTCAATATAGCCGTTCGACTTCCCGTGAATGAAGTAATTCGCACTGTCTCGTTACCCTTCGCCAATTGTCCCAGCGACCCGCAAACAGGCATCTTTACAGTTTATGATGAACAAACCGCGACGATGGGACTGGCCCAGACATCCAGTTATGCGGCCTGTTTCGGAGCGTTCGGCTTGATTAATACAGATCCCGATTATGGGAGCGGATTGTTTCTACGAAACAGTCATTTTCGTCTCGCCGATATTTCTGATGGTTTGACGTCAACCATTGCAGTCGGAGAGCGTGCGACGATCATGGCGAAATCCTCCTGGGCTGGGGTCTGGATGGGGGGCACCGTCCGCACGACACCCGGAGCGCCAGTCTATACAGCCACCACGGAGTTGGCTCCAGCGATGGCTTTTTCACGAGTCGGGAGTCGGGCGCTCAACGATCCCTATTGCGAGCCCTACGACTTCTTTTCACCCCATACGGGAGTTGTCTTTTTTCTGTTCGTGGACGGATCGGTACACTCGCTGTCGACGAGTATGGATCAGGCGACATTGCAGCACCTCGCAACACGAGCCAGTGACGACGACGCAGGGAATGTGTTTTGAACGTGCCTTCGCGGGACTGGAGCGCATACCGCGCACTGTGAAGAATGAGGCGTTTGATCGCGGGGATAGATATTGAAAATGACTCATTCGTGGCCGCGAACAGTATAAATCTCAAGTCGCTGACATCAATTATTGACCACGCCATCCGCGCGATACTGCTCACGGGTGTGGCTGTCAGGTCTGATAAACGTGATGACCGTTCGAAATGTGCCAATTTCAGCCTCGCGAAATCTACCATCGATTCGAAAGCCCAAGTCATGCGTCGCGAGTGCTATTGGACGGCCCTGATTCTGATCTACATCGTGACGTCAGGTTGTACCGGGCAACCGGCCGCTCCAATATTGAGTAACTCACCCGTTTATCGAAACTCAACCGAAGGCTTCCGATTCCTTGTCCCCGAAGGCTGGATTCAAACCGCGAATTCTGTGCTTCCCCCCGGAAAATTGTCTGGCGAAATATTTCTTGTGCGGTATCGAGTCACTTCGCCGGAGGCGGGCGCGACGCTACAAGTTCTATGCATGACAGATGACAAGTCGCTCAACATGGAGCAACACCACGGCGAGGGATCGTTTCGGGCCGGCAAGTGGAATGTGGATCAACCGCTGCAAAACATTGAGATTAATAAAATCGCCGCGGAACGCATCACGTACAAGGTGTCCGTCGACAAGCGAGAGATGTCGAAACACGTGACCTGTTTTCACCACAAGGGCCGAGTCTATTCGTTCGTGGGCCTGTTCTGGTCCGATGACGATCAGGCTCGTCAGCAAATCGAGCGTGCGGCAGAGAGCGTCATTTGGGAGCATTAGATTAGAGCAATTACGTACCGAGACAAACCTGCAGCGCCGAATTGGTTACAATCGATCGGTGCAGCACCGAGTGCGTAACATTCTGTCGCGACTTTTCTGTCGGACCAATCGGTCCTAAGTCAACATCTGTTGAAAGCGATTGTCGAAGCAGGGCCGGACATTTGTGCGTCAATCTGCCGGCGACTTAGCGGGCGCACTCTTCGCTTTGTCTGTTCCAAGTTGCTTTTCAACAGCCGCAGCTTCATCCGGGGCGATTGCCTTTAACGCGGTGAGCGTCGCGTCTTTCACTCGCTGCACGGGATCTTTCAGAAGCTTCTTGATTTCAGGCAACGCGGTACGAGCTTCCGGGCCGATATACCCCAGTGAACGCACTGCATCCCGGCGCACGCGCTGATCGACGTCTTTCAGAGCCACGATGAGTGCCGGCACGCCCTCCACGGCAGTCGGACCGATATCGCCAATCGCCTCTGCACAATGCTCGCGAATCGTGGGTGCCTCGTCATTGATGTGCGCAATCAAAACCGGAACGGCACTCAGCGAGGCCGGACCGATTTTCCCGATCGTGCGGGCCGCGCTCCAGCGAACCTCGGTACTCTGCGATTTGTCCTCGAGCAGTTTGATCAGTTCCGGTAACGCGCTGGAAGCGGCACCGCGATATTCACTCAGTGCTCGCGCGACGATAACAGTATGCTTTGTTTTCAAGAATTCTGTGAGTAACGGAACTGCTGATTCCGCAGGGACCTTGATTTTCGGCAGACTCGCAGCGCATACGGCCTGCAAATGGGGATCTGAATCGCGCAACGCGCTCATCATGGCCGGTCCGGCCGCAGACGCCTCCGGCCCCATTTTCGTCAACATTTCAGCGGCAACCCAGCGAGGTTCCGCATTCTTCGAAAAATCCGTCCGCAAAATCGCCGCTAAAACGGGAACTGAGTTCGCCCCACCCTGCTGCAATTGATCTTCAGCAGTCGCACGCTCCGCAGGGCCTGCCCCCAGCATTCGGGACCAGTATCGCGCCGGCCGGCCTTGGAAAAACACGTCTCCAGACAACGTTCCGATGACGACTTGAGTCGGATCGAACACAACTGCGACGATTGCCGCCACTGCCGCGAAACAAGCGACAACAATCACCCATCGCCGAGAATTCGACTTGGTTGCAATCTGTTCCACTAAGCGCCTCCGGTGTGCCTGAATTGTCTGTTAACGAAATTCTGCGAACGAATCCCAGATCAGATTATTGCTAATTTCAAATGCAAGACCGTACAAAGAATACCACCAGAAAGATTCACCACAAGAGGTAAATACCGAATTGTAAGGGACGTGCAAGCCCGCAGGCAATGCAGTTTCCCGGTGTTGCTGGGCCACCAAAACCGACAAGTCAGTCAATGAATGAAACGGAATTCAGAGTCAAGCCATTGAGGCCACGCCGATCCCGATCAGATTTCACTACTGACTAAACGAACGATTTCTGCAATCGCCGATAAGCAAAGTGAGATCCCAAATTCGATTGTCGACCGTCCGCTTCAATGCCAACGGCTTTCTTTTCACAGAGCGCAAGACCTAAATCCGGGCAAAACTTCTATCAAAACTGATGAACTGAACTGCCAGTCAGTCGTTGATAAAGCGTTTCCACGCGATCAAAGGTCATTCCGTAGTACGAGATGACGTTCGAGTTTTCCGCGAATCGAGAACGTGAGAGCCAAGGAATAGGCGTGTGGCGCCAGGGAAATAGTTTCCAACAGACATCATTGAACCAATTCTCAAGTAAGCCTGTAAATGGTTCGGACAGAGCCGCGTCGGCAACTACGCTACTCCAATCATCAACGTTGAAACCCAACAACTCTGTTCGAACTTCGCGAGTACCCTTTTGCGTCTGATATGCGACTGCGCTCTCATCTTCAGTCATCTGTTTAGAAAGCTCCCAAGCCCAGCCGGACCGGATCGGAATCGTTCGCTGGGAGAGTTTGAAAACGTGCTGACAACCGAGATGCCCCGCCCAGGTGATGCCGGTTTTGATTGCGTTGATGTCACCATAATAATGCCCCAAGTGAACCGGATTTACGTGCAACTGGCAGTCTTGCTCGTCCGCAATCCGGCGGAGAATAGTCATTTCGTCGTTAGGTGAAGCATCGTCGCAGATAAGAATCGGGACATTGGTTCCGAGTCGATTTCGAATGGCTGCCACATTGGCACGGACCCACAAGGGTTGAGCGTAACTGCCGATTACTACGCCAAATGCACTAGTGGCTGACCTCTGCGAAGGTCGAATCAGACGTTGCCCCGCATGTCTCATTGCGACTGGCAAACGCTCGTTCTGCAGGGTTTCACCATGCAATTCCCCTGCGTCGTGGTCGATGTTGAGGCGGATCAGGTCCACGCCGACTTCGTTGGAAATGATCAGGCCAGCACCTTCGAACCTCCAACGCTGACGGGCAATGGAAGGAGTCGGGTTGAAACTTGACGGATCATGAGCGTCGTTTGGAATCGCGTCGGCGCGCTCCAAAACCTCGCCCGTCGAATGCAGGAACAAGTTGTGTCGATGGCTTCCGGGGACGAGCAGCTTACAGGGACCGCCGAAGAGTTCCAGCATGGTTGAAAGACCCACACGAAACTCGCGATTTTGTAAGATGGTGAGACCGTTATTGTGAAGATAACGGACTGCAATGAACCAGTTGGAATTTGCCGCGAGAAACGCTGTGACCGCATCCCATAATCCAGGACCGCCGTCTTCTCCGATAGACCCAAATGTTGACGTATCATGCAGGACGATCCATCGCTTCACGTTAACTGCGTGACGATTCAACTCGGCGGCAAGTTGCGCTGCCGTGTGAAGTGTGTCTATGAACAGAACGTCTGTGGATTTAAGATCAACTTCCAGGCAATTTCGCTGTTCAAATTGAAAGGCGCAATTCCCGCTCAGCTTCTCCAATTCGCTCACCACGGGAAGTCGAACCAAATCGAACGCTCGAAATCGTCGTGGTTGCCCACAGAGCAATGCTGTCGTGGAAACGGCACCCCGAACTCCGAATTCCACAACATCCTTGCTACAATGCGCCATCCGAAGTAGACAGGAGAGGTGTTCATTAATGTCGGACGGCTGCTGGCACAACTCCAAATATCTGTCCCACAGCGCCGGTTCGATTGACCGCGAACTTTGACCAATCGTCAACAAGCCGGAGTCCGCCGAATCCATTTGCGTCGCCGCAGGAATTCCGCGCTGGCTGGCGGTCTGCGACGATTCATTCCACACCGGCGTTCGTTTGCGACCGATTGCAACAGTATCCCTGCCCACGAAACTACAGTCCAAGACGTCGATGTCAGCGTCTTCGAATAGCGCCCTCATCCCATCGGGCCAGACTCGCCAACAGTCAATCGGAAATTCGTGAAATTCCCACGTATTGGGAGCACACACCCAAATCAAACCACCCTCGCGCGCCAGTGACGCGACTTCATGAATCCACTTCCAGGGTCGTTGCACATGTTCCAGCACTTGGCCACTAATCACAACATCGAAATGACCAATGTATCTGGAATCGAGCCTCCAGGATTCGGGTGACTGCAGCAACACATCGACATTTGGACCTGCCTCCAGATCGAATCCTGCGTATTCCCAGCCTTGTCGATTCAACAGTGGACGGTAAGTTCCATTGACGTCATAACTGCCAACATCGGCGATTTTGAGTCTTGGCAGGTCGGCGAGATATCGTTCGACAAATTCCTGGCAACGCTCGTAAGTTGACGGGTGCATGATGGCTTTTCGATCATTTCGGAGGCGCAGGAGCCGACGATAAGTGGAGCTGAAATCTTGATTCACATAATTGCGAAACGACGTCGAAGCAGAAGGACTCCAGTGGAAATTGCGGATGAAACTTGTTTTCCAGAGCCTGTTGAGGACTGGCCGAGAACGTGGTCTCCGGCAGCCGAAATTTGTCATGCACGCGATGCAGAAACAACAATTCTCCGCGTTCATCAAGCTGCCGAATCGCTACGGATTCGAATTCCGATTCCGGCCACATGCGGGCGTAGCGTCGCCCCAAACGTTGCCAGGCCATCGGAAATGTGTCTTTGTCACCGTATAGAATTCGATAGACAAAATCCGCATGGGAGTTGTAGTGCAAGGCGAGATTGAGTTCACGCCAACACAGTTCCTTGTGAACCAGCAATTGCCCGGATTCCGTCGGTAGTTCCTGAAATGGCTCGATCCCCAGCGCTTTCCAGGCATGAGTCGGGATCATCCCCTTGTTGACTTTCAGGTCTGGCCAGAAAACCGCGCCCCAATCCCGATAGTTTGGCCAGTCGAATAGAAACTCCGGATTCCGCACGGGATAGCTATCCGCGTCAAGCAGCAATACTTCTCGAAACGAACAGTGACGCAATGCAAACGCTTTGAGTTGCCACCCTTTCCACCAGTTGCCGTGCAGAAAACGAAATGGCTCTGTGGTTTCCACCCGATCCGCGTTAATGCAGCGGACTCCCCATGCTTCGACCAGCCGCTGCATCTCCGCGTCAATCTCTCCGTCCAGGTGCCACAACTCAATCGGAAGCCGGCAACCCACGTGGCGCAAGACACGAATCGTGACATAGGCCGAGACAAAGTACTTGCCCCCCCCCACAACAACCACTCCACGGCCTTCCAGCTGTGTCGGGAACGCAGGCATCTGCGCGATTGCCCGACTTGCCGCCAATTGGTGTGCCGCTTGAACATTTTCCCAACGTGCCCAATCAGACGGCACTTCGCGAGGCGGCAAGCTGACCAGGTCCAACACCATTTCCGGCGGCATGTTGGGGGTAATCAGTGGAAACAAATAGTCCTGACACCCCTGACAATCCAGTAACGTGGTCGTCTGGTGCCTGGGATGTCCGCAATGAAAAACTTCGTCATCTGTTGTCGTGATTTCATGCTGCGAGTCTGTTGGGGCTCGCCCGATTGCTTCTCCCAAATGGGCGCACCGCAGCAGCCGCAATGCGGAATTCAAACCGATGTCTGTTGAGGCGTGATCTCGACAATGACACCGTTCGCATTGTGCAGGAGATACTACTTTCAGCCCGACCAGTTTCGGCGAATGACAGCGACGTCGTTCGGGCAGTACGAGCATCTGGCCGTGACGGCATTCGGGAAATTCCAAGTTAAGTTCCTCTGCTGCGAACGCAACATTACGGCGATTTATTCTAATCATTGGACCCGTTGAAGTTCCGTCATTAGGCAGCGTACAAGGCACTGCGCGGCCTGTCCGCTCCTGCGGAAGCCGGGACTCCAGCGGAGGAGCACAAACTTTTGATTAATGCGATGTCATATCTCGTCCCACCAGGATGGTGCACAGGAGCTGCTCGCCGAATTAAGAGAACCCAACGTCAACAGCGGGAGCCTTGCTTGCCAGTCAGGAAAATCAACACCGAGTTGGTCGTGAGTGCTTAAATCGGAACGACCGAAATCATTGCCGGAATACTGCAGTCTTCGCCAATGCCGATGGCAGTCGCATTTTGGAACACGTTGCGGCCTTGATTATCGAACCCATTGGCCGGGCAACTATAAGTCACTCGGCAGCCACCCGCGTCGAGCACCAATTCCCAGACTTCCGAACAGGCTTTGTTACAGCGAAGCTGGATCCGTGGTTGGTTCAGGCCATTGCCTCCACTGCAATAAATCAAGGGAAAATCCGAAGGACTGACCAATCGGAGCGTCCATTCCCCGTTGAGTCGCGAGAGTGGTGTTCCATAGAATCCGCGAGGCCTGACGCCCCAGGCCGCCGGGAGCAATTCAAAGGTCTGGCCGCCCTGGCCATTCGCTAAAGTAGACGTCGATGGCGGAAGGAAGAAGCCTGGATAACAATCCGTGGCACTCGACCAAACGGGCTGAAAGATAAACGCGGACGGAACAATCGTTCCGTTCTGCATGTGAGCCCAGCAGAGCAATGTATGTAAATTAGCATCTGAATACCCGGTCACACCGCTAATCTCCACTTCGCCCCAGTGACCGTTCGCATAATTCACCGGCACGGTGGTTCCACCAGACATCAACGCGGAACCCGGGCTAACAGCGCCTACAACCACCCTCAGTTCAACACTCGTCGCCGCGCCGCCGAGTTCATCGATCGATACTCCCGACGTGCAAATCCAACCCGTATTGCCATCCCAGCGGGTTTGTACATTGAATTGTGTCGGTTTACTGAAGGTCGTACCCAGTAAGCCAACTCTTTCAGCCGGCCCGGTCTTCGTTTTGATAATCGGCTGACCAACTGCCGCACCAATTGGGATTTCGATTTCCAACTTAATTGTGATCGATTTCTCGAATTCGCTGCTCATTGATCGCCCTTTGGTTGCAAAAATAGTTCGAGATTGCGGAAGACACCGGAACTGTTGTCAAGCCAGATGCCCCAATCGCCGTAAGAATCGTTCAGCGTCACAAATTGGTCTGTGTGTGCAGGCATCAAGTCACTCAGAATCTGATCTCCCCATCGGATCCGAGTGACTCGCCCGCCTTGAACTACAAGCTGTAGTTGCTGGTCTCGCTGAGCCAGGTCCGCCAGTGGGACGGCGGCGAACGTGGTTCGATTGAGATCGCGCTCTTTGCCTGTCATGGCCCTGGTGAGAACCGCGCGCTGGAGAAACGACTTCATCTGGCCCGCCTCCTTCCGAACCTGCAAATCCAGTAATTGGATTTTGTAGCACTCAACTCCATTTTCTTGTTGCTGATGCCTGCCCCAGAAAATCCCGATTTGCCCGCTCCAGGGTGACTGAAACAAATTGCATTGAATTTGAAAGTCACCAGTTTCCACACGGCCAAATTTCATCAGACATCTCCGCTCACACGTGACCCACAACTGGTGCCGCTCTGGTTCCAATTGCCAACGTGAATTCTTCGAGTCGGCTGGCCATTCCAACAACTTTGGAGATTGCGTAAGGACTGGAAACCACGTCCCGGGAATCGGCATGGCTGGTTCGATGCTGGCAGACTTGTCCGTGGAAACCGGAATCGGCTCCGTTTGGGCGGATACGCTGACGGGCCGTCCTTCTGAAGCGTCGACTAGTCGTTTTTCAGGGTCAGGTCGCAAGAAGGCGAAAGCAAGGATGCCGATTGCCAGCAAAACAACAGTCATTCCCACTTTCAGTTTCCAAGCCTGATTACTGGCGGGTTGTCGGCAGCGCCTGACCGACAGAGCCAGGTCCGCAGCAGACGAAATGCGATCGGGCACAGATTTCATCAAGCATTGCAGACAGGTTCGCTCCAATTCAAGTGAAATCGACTCGTCAATTTGCCGTAATGGTTTCGGTTCCCGGTTCAGAATCTCGTCGCGTAATTCGTCGATATTGCGACCAGAGAACGGGCGGCGATGCGCCAGGAGTTCGTAGAGGATGACTCCCAAACTCCAGATGTCCGTGCGGCCGTCCAGGTATTGGGTCTCGCCTCGGAGCTGCTCTGGCGACATGTATTGCGGGGACCCGGCGACCTGGCCGGCTTGCTCACGTTGCGAATGTTCGTCGACCGCCAGGCCAAAATCGGTCACGTGGGCCTGACCCGCTTTGTCAATCAAAATGTTTGCCGGCTTCAGATCGCGATGAACCAGCCCCGCCTTATGAGCCACATGGACCGCTTCGGAAACAGTGATCATCACGGCCAGCGATTCATCACGCGAAAGCGGCTGACGTTTCATTCGCGCGGACAGAGAATCGCCGTCGATAAATTCAAATACGACGAACGGGTTGCCATCGGCGTCGGTTCCCGAATCGTACACCATGACGATATGCGGATGCTTTAATTTGGCGGCTGCGCGGGCTTCGTCCAGAAATCGCTGCCGCCCCTTCGTCCCGTCAAACCTGTCTCGCCGAGCAAGCTTGATCGCGACCGTTCGATGTAGGACTTCATCCCAGGCCTCGAATACACAGCCAAAGCCGCCCTGTCCCAAAACAGACCGAAACACGTAGCGGTCTTGCAGCCGGCCCGGAAGATCGGGCAGAGTCGCCGAACGGCTTTCCACGGGGCGCGGCTCAACGGAAAACGACTTCGTGGTCGTCATACTGACGACGACCGATTCCTGAACTGAATCCTGAGCTGGGGCTTCTTCCAACGGTTTTTCCGGCTGGACGCCTGGCGTCCCGTTCGAAAGTGGCGTGGAAGGCTCCATGACTCATTTACCGTTCGCAGAATCAATGAACACCAAGCTGGCACGGTGCCGGATGTTCAATGGCCGACACAACGACACGTACTGTAATCAAAAGATCGCTATGTCTTCAAGTATCAGAATCGCAAAAACGGGCTTACGGCTGGATTCTCAATGGAACGTATGCACATAAAGCGCGACTGACATGCTTGGCGCCGATCGCGGTCATCACGAAATGAGGTGAAACTGTTTTTCATTCGGCTTTACCGTTGCGATGCGCAGTTGTAAAGTGACGTCGCCGAGCCATTGGAGTTATCAAGCAATCGACACGAAGACTCCATGTCTCAGCATTCTACGGAACCTGATGATGCAGATCTCGTTGCATTCCCTTACGAAATCATTCGGATCGCGGCGTTCACTCGACTCGATTTCGCTGGAGATCGACGCCGGTCAGATCTTGGTTCTGCTGGGACCGAACGGTGCGGGCAAGACGACTCTGCTACGTTGCCTGACGGGAATCACGGCCCCTGAAACTGGTGAGATCCTGTTCGATGGCGAACTGTTTCAACGCAAACGTCTCGACTCGCGCACGCGGATGTTCATCCAACCGGACTCCCCTTACATCTACCCGGAAACGACCGTGTTGCGGCACATCGGCATGGTATTGCGGCTTTATCAAGCCGATTCCCCGGGGGTCGAAGAGAAAGTGCTGCAGTTGCTGGACGACTTCGACCTGCTTCCGCTCGTGGAAACCAAGCTGGGGACGCTGTCCCGCGGACAAGTCTACAAGGCCGCGCTTGTCGCACTGCTGGCAGCCGATCCAGAATTGTGGATGCTTGATGAGCCTTTCGCGTCTGGCATGGACCCTCGCGGCTTGACGGCGTTCCGCAGATACGCCAGAGAGGCCACTCTACGGGGCCGGACTGTCATTTACACAACGCAAATTCTGGAATTGGCAGAAAGTTTCTCCGACCGCGTCTGCATCCTGCATCAAGGCCAGGTTCATGCATTCGGGACAATGAACGAACTGCGGGAACGGAACGCACAGGCAAACGTCGGAGTCTTGCAAGAGATTTTCGAACAGCTCCGCGAGGTCTCGACGTGAGTTTTCGATCCCGCCGACTCGAAAAAGTGCTGCGACGCGGTGTTCGTCAGCGACTTCGCAGTTCCCCGCGGCTGCAGGCGGAATCTGTGCGAGTCAAACGTGCCCGCCGCCGTCCGATATTGCTCCTGGTGATTGCATTTGTGGGGCTCGTGTTTGGCAGTCCGATGTTGTTTGTGTTTTGTCCGTTGTTCGTGCTGCACGAGCTGTACGAGTCCTTTGGAGCCGACGCGATTTTGGAAGCGCAGTCGGGCGCATCCGTGTTGTTGAGCCTTGGCTTGGCATTGCATCTCGCGACCCAACTGCAAAAATCGCAGCCGATTTCCGTCTTATCGCATTTGCCACTTTCTGACAGGGCGCTGTTCCGTTATTTGCGGCAACAGACGCTGGTTGTTGCGCTAGCCGTTCTGTACTTGAATGCATTAGCGTATGGCTCATATGCCTATTGGAGTTCCTGTGCTCCGTGGTATTGGTGTCTGGCCGTGCTGATCGCGATTGGGCAATGGGTGGTCTGCCTGGCGATATTCCCGATTGTGGCCGCATGCTTCTCGCAGGCAGCGATTCGAACCGCCTTGATCGGCCTGTCTGTCGCGTGGTTTCTGTACTTGAAATTCGGCGACAAACCGTGGTCTCCTGAAGTTGCAACAGCAACATTCATCGCCTCCCCGACCGGTTGGTTGAACGGATTCCTGACTTGGGGCCTGGTTCAAGGCCAGACTGTCGCGTGGTGGGCATTGGTACCGACTGGAATGTTGTTCGCAACAGGATTTCTCGCAATCCGGAGTATGGAATCGCGGTATCAGATCGTGGAATTCGCAATTCGCCCGGGCGAGGAAATTGAAGCCCTGACCGAATCGACGGTTTCTCGAATTCCAGCGTCACGAGGAAACGCATTGGCCGCGCTCCTGTCGATGAAAGTTAACGGCATGCCGGAAGTTCCGTCTGCCCCGATGACGCTGGAAACTGCGAAGCAACACGTTCGAGATCGTGGTTTTCTCAACAAGCAGGATTGGACAAGATTGGGCTGGATCGAACGGTTGGTCGATCGTTGGCTGACGCCGCGCGAACGTGTCATTGTGGAATTCCTGAGCGGTCAAGAAATCTGCTGGACCAGGCCGTGGCTCGGAGTGGCAGTGTTACTGGCATTTTATAGTCTGGGCTTGCTGCTGGTGAATTTCTTTCCGGCTCAAATGCCGCCTTACGCAGCGCTCCTATTATACGGCATCGTGCTATTCACCATTCCAGCCGTCGTTAGTTCGGCGATTCTGGGGGCCTGGCCCCAATTCCGCAGCCGCCTCAGCTGCGGAGTTTACGTGACGCCTGTTGCGGATTTCCCTTTGGGATTCGAAGAAATCAGCCGTGCCATGGGGAAAGTGCAGCTGGTACGTTCCTTGGCATTTTGGCCGTTCATATTGGCGATGGCCATGCTGGCAACACTGTGGCGTGCGAATTGGCCCGTCGAGGCGATGGTGTTGAGTCTGGCTTGTCTCGGCCTGTTGACGTTGTCAATTCCCTGGATC
>JAQGHT010001223.1 GCA_028291565.1 Planctomycetaceae bacterium
GTTCTCAACCCATTTTTTGCGTATTCAGGACAGATCACAGAATTGGGGTCGGGTGTTTAAATTTCACATTTGCCCGGGAATTTGATGGAACCAAACCGCTCATTTCCAGTCGCGATCTCAGATTTCAGGCGACGTTTTTCCCTAGGCAAATCTGAAGTTTGAACACCCGACCCCGGCCTCCCGAAGTTTCGCCTATCAATCGCTGACTCTCGCGGCGCATTCAAAGCTTGAGTATGCTTGCGGTAACTCTATTGGAGATCCCCGCCCATGCGTCAGATGTTTTTGCTATTCGTTTTTTCCATAGTCTTAGCAATCACTGCTCCCGTGCAGACTTGTGCCCAAGCCCCCGACTTGATCGTCCATCACGGCAAGATTGTGACCGTCGACACGCAATTCCAACTTGCGGAAGCCTTCGCGGTACGCGACGGGCGGATCGTGAGTGTTGGCAAAAATGATGAAGTCCTCAAACTGGCGGGCGAGAAAACTCAACTGCTGGATGTTGGTGGTAAGACCGTCATTCCCGGTTTGTGTGATTCACACGTGCATCCGATCCCAGCGGCAATGCATGAATTCGATCACCCAATTCCCGAAATGGACACGGTGGCGGATGTGCTGCAATACATCGGAAAGCGGGCCGAAGTGTTGGAGGACGGCGATTGGATCGTGGTCAGCCAAGTCTTCATCACACGACTCCGCGATCAACGTTATCCGACCAAAAAAGAACTCGATTCTGTCGCCCCGAAGAATCCCGTGTTGTTTTCCACTGGACCAGATGCTTCCTGCAATTCACTGGCCCTGCAGTTGAGTGGAATCGACAAGAACTTTGAAATCAAGGATGGCCAGAGTGGTCAAATTGAAAAGGATTCTGTCACGGGGGAACCAACGGGGATTTTGCGGAACGCCAGTCGATTCGTGAAAACCAAATCCAAGTCCAAAAAGGCGAATGCGGATGAAAAAGCAGCCCAATTAAAGAAGCTGCTAGGGGACTATAATTCGGTGGGACTGACCAGCCTGGCCGATCGAAATGCGAACGACGATTCCATCGCCACTTATCAAAAACTGAAAGAGAAGGGTGACCTCACCTGCCGTGTATTCCTGTCTTACGCTGTGAATGGACAAGCTCCCCGAAAAGACATTGAGGCCCAGATTCTGAAAGGATCAACTCACCCGCTGCACAAGTACGATTCGATGTTGTGGCTGCGGGGCGTCAAAGTCTTTCTCGATGGAGGCATGCTGACGGGCAGCGCCTTCATGAATCAACCGTGGGGTAAGAGCGCAATCTATTCGATCACCGATCCAGAATACCGTGGCTTAAAATTCATTCAGCAGGCTGAACTGGTCCATATGGCTCGATTTGCCTTGAAAGCGGAATTGCAATTCACGGCCCATTCCGTAGGAGATGGCGCGATTGAAGCCCTGGCTGATGCGTATGCGGAAATCAACAAGGATTTTCCCGTGGCGGTACATCGCCCCTGTATCACGCATTGCAATTTCATGAGTCTTAAAGCCATTCAACAGATGGAACAACTGGGGATCGTCGCCGATTTACAACCCGCCTGGCTGTGGCTGGATGGCGCGACTTTGCGTAAACAATTTGGTGATGAACGCCTGACTTATTTTCAACCCTATAAAACGCTCTTCGAACGGGGTGTGCGAGTTGGTGGTGGCTCCGATCACATGCAGAAAATTGGCAGCTTGCGTTCCGTGAATCCTTACAATCCCTTCCTCGCCATGTGGGTCACACTGACCCGTCAGCCGCGCCGCACTGATCTGCCGCTGCATCCCGAACAGTCATTGACTCGAGAACAAGCGTTGCGACTCTATACGATTAACAACGCGTGGCTGACCTTTGAAGAAAAGGAGAAGGGATCGCTCGAAACCGGCAAACTGGCCGATTTCGTCGTGCTGAAAACAGATATCCTGGAATGCCCGGTGGAAGATGTGAAGAGTATTGCCGTGGATCAGACTTACCTGGGTGGGAAGCTGGTGTACGCGGCGGAGAAATAGGGAGCAAATAGAAGGACAAGACCAATTGCGCTGACTCGGATTATTCACCAAATGATACAAGCCCGAAGCGCGAGCGAGTGCGTTCGAATTGGTTGCGAGAGACTGGTGCATTCATTTTTGAAACACAGAGGCACGGAGAACACAGAGAAATGCGGTTGGGAAAACTCCGTGCCCTCTGTGACTCTGTGTTTCAAGATTTTTTCATTCGAATGAACTTGAATCGCGGAATTTTTTTCCAATGGATCAAAGCCGGCTTGCTGTACCACGCCGTCGTCTTAAGCGAAACATTGTCCTCGCTATGAGCGCTCTGTGCATCGTGGCGACTTTGATCAGCGTAGTCGTACTACGACTTCCGCGGCGACTGGAAGCTGGGCAGGTTGTCGATCAAATTGGCACCTATCGCTTTCCTTCCGGTAGTCGTCATTTGGAAATCGTTAAAGCCGAAGAAGGTCATGTCCAAGTGATGCTCAATTGGCCGGGCAAGAGAGCTTGGTTCCTTCCAACTCAGGTCCAAAGATCTATGGGAATCATTGACGCAGGACGAGAATGGTTCGTGTCGGTGGACGAACACGAGCGAACCTGGCTGTTCGTGGGCCCTTGGGATCCACAGTGGGGTCCCTCGCGAAAGGGACCATCGGACGAGTCTTCTTGCCATGTTTCAATGGTGATTATGGAAGGAAACTGGTTCCTTCCTGACGGCACTCTGGCCGGAGGCACTAATGTTGCCAGTGAGAATGGTGAATGGACTGGGGTGCCGACCGAATTCTTTGATCGCATTCCAGATAAAGAGTCGCCGGTCTGGGGGAATATTCCCAAAATTCCGGCGCGTCCAGTTCCATTCACAGAAATTCAGGCACGCAAGCTCGCGGCGCGGCTCGCTCAATTTCGCCAGTTCGCAGCGTGGGGCTTTTGAGCCGACTATTCGCTAATCTCCCGCACTGTAATTACTGTCGGATTTGGGATGGCGATGCTGTCTGGTGAAAATTTGGAGTGGACACGCAAAACAGAGGCGATTGAATTTGTGGGAATTAATTCCAAAGAAAGCGAACGTAATGCATTCACAGCGATCGCGAGAATGGTATTTACCCCGGAGGGGTTAAAGAAATTAGCCGGGGGTTGAGCGAAGCGTCTTCACCGGTACGGTGCATACGCGCAGCGACACCCCCGGATCAGAGACAGGACCTGATTCTCGACCCCGGAGGGGTCGCAGAGCGTCTACCTTCGATGATCTGCGACCCCTCCGGGGTCGGAAATCCCTGATTGATTGGGACCGGGGGTAGTCGCGAGTACGCTCGACCCCCGGCTAATTTCTGTGACCCCTGCCGGGGTCGTCGATGCCTGAGTTTTGTCGAAACAAAACGGATGACGTCAATTTGGTGTCAATCTCGAATTTTCGCCTGCACAGCCTCGCCCTCCCGATACTTACTTCCGACAGTTATTGATTCTTTGGTCCTATTCTCCCGCCACCCCGGTGGCGGGGGATCGGCGAAAAGTATCAAAAATTACTGGATCTTTCCGCGGCCCAGAATCGGCCAGACCGCTTCCAGCTTGTTCTTGCGGAAGCCATAGAACTCGTCGTGCAGAACGGTGGTGAAATCACCATAGCCCACGACCAGTTCAATCTTGTCGCCGATCTTCAGATCCTGCGAATTGGGTCCGAGATTCAGTTCGCAGTGCTCGGCACTCAGTCGCTTGATCGAGGCATCGGGATATCCGACGACGAGCGGCAGGTGAGTATCAGGATTCAGAGTCTTCCGTCCGCAATCCAGAACCGCACGGTCAAGCATTGGACGGCTGACCACCGTTGCCAGAACTGTCAAGGCGTAGTCCAGACCTTCAACTTTGCACGAATTCCGATAGAAGGGATCCATGAAGATCCCGCCGCCGGCCTGCAATTCAGTGATCCCCGGAAGTTTCGCCGTGATGTGGAACGAACCCGTCCCACCAGCGCTGACAATCGGACAGGGAATGCTGTCGGCCTCGAGAGCCTGCTTGGTGTGATACAGAATCGAAATGGCGTCCGAGATCTGTTTGACCTTATCGGCGGGATCTTCAATTCGCAGCAAATGGCCTTCATAGCCCATGATGCCAGCGAAAGTGACGCCTTTCAGCCGAGTGATGGCCTGGGCCAGATCCGTCGTCGATTTGCCCGGGCAAGAGCCCACCCGATTCAGGCCGATGTCGACTTCGATGATGACTCGGGCATTCACGCCGCGCTTATGACAAATCGCAGCCAGAGGCTCAACTTGAGCGAAGTGATCGCAGGCAATGATGGGGTCGGCGATGCGACACAGCGCGGCGACCCGTTCCCATTTCTTTTCACCGACAATCATGTTGGCGATCAGGATGTCCCGAATGCCTCCCAAAGCCATCACTTCGGCTTCCGAAACTTTCGGGCAAGTCGTACCGATTGCTCCAGCACGGACTTGCATCTGGGCAATAATTGGAGTTTTGTGACATTTCGAATGGGGTCGCCAGGCAACGTTGTTGGCCTTGCAGTAGTCCGCCATCTTGCGGATGTTCGACTCCATCAGGTCCAGATCAATGCACAGAATGGGCGTATCCAACGAGGATTTTTCCGCGCCTAGGGGATTTTGCGGCACAATGAGGCTCCAGTGTGGCACGACACTCCGTGTCGTGAAGGATACGAAACCCAGCGAAGGATCACGCCGAGATTCGCAATTCAGTTAATTTTCTCACGCGGCAAGTTGCACGTCTGCGTGACGATTTCTACGTCCGCAGCAAGCGATCTTCTCCCGTGCAAGTACAAACACCGTCAAATCGAAACAATCAAGGCGCATTGATGGATGCAGTGTCTGGAAGTTGGTCGCGGATGTCAAATGTGATTGCGTCCCGAAATGCAGTGAAAAAAATTGGATGCTGGAATCAGACACTTTCATTGCTGCAACAGCAGTAATGTTTGGGTTCGGGAAACTTGCGAATTGAGACACATTTGTGGAAGATGATCCATTCTTTGGCCTTTCGACTTCTTCATGAAGCGCTGTGGGCCCCCCTCCTGAGACAATGACTCAACCGAGGCACCGATGAATTTCGACGTTCGACTCCGACTCTCGATCATGATGTTTCTTCAGTATTTTACCTGGGGAGCGTGGTTCGTCACGCTGGGCACGTACCTGGGAACGACGTTGAAGTGTGATGGATCGACCATCGGGATGTGCTATGCGGCGATTCCAATCGCAGGAATGATTTCGCCATTTTTCGTGGGGATCGTCGCGGACCGCTTCTTCGCCGCCGAACGACTGCTGGCGTTCCTGCACATTGTTGGCGCGGGCATCCTGTATTATGTTGCGTCGGATCCGTCGATGACGACTCCGGGGAATTCACTCGTGTTTCCAGGTTTGATCTGCTACGCCTTGTGTTTCATGCCGACATTGTCGCTCACCAACACGGTGTCGATGCACCAGATGCAGGATCCATCAAAGGAGTTTCCAGGCATTCGCGTGTGGGGCACCATTGGCTGGATCGCCGCGGGAATGCTGATTGGCACGCTACGTCTGACCGAAAGTGGTAGTTTAGTACTGGAATTCTTGAGTGCTGGTGATAAGTCCGCCCTGCAGAAGATCGAAGCATTGGCTTTGCCCATGAAGATCGCCGCAGGGAGTTCCGTCGTCCTGGGACTGTTCTGCCTGGCGCTGCCGCATACTCCGCCCAAGACCGATTCGAAACCGAATCTGGCGTCAATTCTTGGGTTGGACGCGGTGGGATTGATGAAGAATCTGTCTTTCGCGGTGTTCGTCATTGGTTCATTCTTCATCTGCATTCCGTTGATGTTCTATTACTCGTTTACGAACCAGTTCTTGAACGCGGTGGACATGCCTGATCCAGCATTCACAATGACATTTGGGCAAATCTCCGAGATCTTTTTCATGCTGGTCATGCCCTTCTTTTTCGTTCGACTCGGCGTCAAGAAAATGTTGTTGATCGGCATGCTCGCCTGGGTCATCCGGTATTTTCTATTCAGTTTCGGTTCGGTCCCAACAGGCACCGAATTGGGCATCGCCCAAATGATTCCTCTCTACATCGGTATCATCCTGCATGGCATCTGTTACGACTTTTTCTTCGTCACCGGGCAGATTTACGTAGACCAGAAAGCCCCGCGTGAGATCCGTGGTGCCGCTCAGGGTTTCATTGCCTTCGCGACTCTTGGAGTCGGCCAGTTCATTGGCGCGGTTTTGGGTGGCCGGACGTTGGACCAGTTTCAAGTCACTGATATGCCGCCGAGCTACGATTGGAGCCGATTCTGGCTGGTTCCGGCAATCGGGGCTCTCGTCGTCATGGTGGTCTTCGCGTTATTGTTCCACGACAAGGAAAATGACGCACAAAACGCCGCGAACGTGGGCTAGAGCGGTTTATACTGTTCGCGGCCACGAATGAGTGTTTTTCAATACTGATCCCCGCGATCAAACGTCTCATTCTTAACCGTGCGTGGTATAGCTTTGGGTTTGCCGGGTGGGCGAAGCTCCTGCTTTTGAAGTTGCGCTCTTATTGCTTTTTCGGCCAGTCCCGTCAGGGACGGTAGACAATAGCCCACCGTTTCAACGGTGGGGCCACGAAAAGTGAAGAATGCAAAGTCCCGGCAGGGACGACAGATCCGCTTCGTTGAAGTCATCCGACGCTGTTTTTCGTATATTGTTCTACATTGGTTCCCAATCCATTTTCTGTCGTCCCCAAGGGACTTTACAATTCCTTGACCATATTCGCCCCACCGTTGAAAACGGTGGGCTATTATCGGTCGTCCCTGGCGGGACTATGTACTCTTGCCGGAATAGCGCAACTTCAAAAGCTGCCGTCACGCCCGTCACCTTCCGTCGATAATCGGTCCGCTTCCCGTAATTGACCTTGAAATTCCGGCAAATTCCGCCGATCGTCGCACTTCACCTGCCTCCCACGGTTGGCAAATCGCCGCCCAGCGGTGAAAATGAGCGATTGCCGGGATGCTTGCGGCGGCAATCACCGATTGCCGCCCTACCTACCGAATTTCGCGCAGTGTTTGCAGCGACGATTCGAGACCAGTGTCTGGCAGGGAGAGAATATCGGATGGCAGTCAAGAGCGGTGTTCGCGAGTTATACGGCTTGTATGTGAAGTTACGAGGAATTCAAGAC
>JAQGHT010001232.1 GCA_028291565.1 Planctomycetaceae bacterium
CCCAAACGCGTGATACAACAACGTAGCGGACATGTGGAACTCCTGTCATAAAGAGGATTTGTCGTAACCCTATATGACACCCACATGTCCGTTTTTTCAATCTAGGCGCGCATTAGCCGGATGAACCCAATTGCTTCAATTACGGAAGCAATTCGCTGAGAGACAACCAAAATGCCAAATGCACCCGTGAAGTTCACCTCGCTAGGTGGACCTGGCTCAAAAACTGAAAACGAACAGAGAGGCGGAAGCGCTGAGCGACACGATTGATAAGCCCAAAAGTCCCACCAACTTCCATCTGGAAGTGCGGGGTCAAATGTCAACTGCCACCTTTTCACTGGATTTCCTCCGAAGGCGTCCGAAGTAAGGCGAAAGAAGTTTTTCGCCATCAATCCTGCTCCATAATTGAAGTTGTTCCGTTACTGTAAGTCCACATGGTGTCGATCAATTCGATGGTGCCTTGATGAGGTCGCCCAGACCGGAGTTATGCAATTCGGTAGATTGCGGTGTCGGTAACGCCAGACCGATTCGCGGTCGTATCTGTTTGCCGTTCCGAGGTCGTCCAATGACTGTTGCTTTTACGTTGCAACATCGGCTGTGATTTGGACGATGGTGGCCGCTTACTGAGTCACCATGGCGGTCACACCGTGACTGGGGGTGATCGCGGCCTGTTACGCCTCAAGTTGTTTCGGCTCCATAATCCAGTACCGTGCGAACCAGGTTGCGGAAATCTGAAGTCATTCTCTACGAGTGCGACCGGATGCCCTTTCCACCCACAGGCAATCTTTCGCGTCAATCTTGGTGCCGTCATCAAATTGGATGATGCCATCAATTAAATCGGCTGTCCGACGAGATGATTGTTTCCAGTACTCGTAGAAAAATAGACTGGTCTCTGGATATAGCTTCGACATCTGAATTGCCGCGAGTCGTTGGCCGTTTGGTAACACGACTTCGTCGGGGCTCCAAAGTGGGTGCCCCTTCATGGAGAAAAGATTTCGGTCATTTGAAATCACTGAATGGTATTCGTCAAACAAGTCCATCGTAACTTCATCATCACGCAGAGATACAAGACGAAGCTCATTGAGTATCCAGGCAGGCTTTACGTCGAGAAGAGAGACTCGCGACTTCACTCGTGGCATTTTTGGCTTAGATTTTGCCCCCTTCGATCTAATTGCGAGTTGATTAGATGCCGCTTCCCGCTGGACGCGAGAAATGAGCTTGCCATCGAAGTTTTCTTCTTCGTGCAACAAACCGCCAGTTGCTTCATTAACAACAATCCATTTGTTTGCTTGCGCCAATGCGATAAGTTGCAACGATGGGTCTGCATTATGGATTTTGATCAGAACAAAATCAACCGGATCTCCGCACAGTTCAATTTCGATCAACCCGTTTTGACAGCTGCAATTTCCACTGCTGGCATTTTTCCAGTCCGTCTCCGGGAAATATGAACTCATTAAGTCATGCACGTCCTTTAATGATCCAAGCGGCA
The DNA here is from genome assembly GCA_028291565.1 of Planctomycetaceae bacterium. Taxonomy (GTDB): domain Bacteria; phylum Planctomycetota; class Planctomycetia; order Planctomycetales; family Planctomycetaceae; genus JAKFVC01. Next base: position 1,487 of record JAQGHT010001232.1, read on the forward strand.
CACCCTCGCCTTCGCATGAACCATCTGAATCTGGTTGTTGAATATGCAGTTCCCATGCCATCAGATATCCTTTCGTAATAAACTGCATTTACACGTCTCGAAACTATGAGACGATTTTACTTCAAATCATCGAAAAAGACTTTGACATTAGCGAGATTGAGCTGTTTTGCAAGGTCTTGTAAGTGTGCCTGCATAGCCAGATTGTTGGTGTAATAGTGTACCTCGGGCATGCTTGCTGCGTAGTCTCGCATTTGCAGGACGAGCGAAACCTGTTTTTGCCGAGCCAAAGCGGTCGTCCGAATTGGATTGTAAGGGGACGTCTTCCAATTTCCAATATATTTTGATTCGACCGCGATATTTCCGGGAAGGAGTCCGTCAGCAATTCGATTGCGTCCACTGTTCACACCGGTAAAGGCGATCTGAGATCGTGCATTGAGTTTTGCGTTAATTCCGTTTTCGTAATCTTTCCAACATGAATTGTGGACCAACACTCCACTGGTGCCAACATGATAAACATGCTGACCGTCAACCTCGAGATTATAAACAGACTGCGAATTCGAACGTCGGTGCGACAATTGAACATTTGCAATTGAGTCATTTATTCCGCAGAGTTTCTGACCCGATTGCAATGTCGAAGCCGGTACAAAAGTCCGAGAATCCACGCTCCAAAATGGATGATTTTCAGTTGTCCCGATCGGCTTGGGTTCTCCGCTGACGTAAAGATCTATTATTTTAGCACTTGAGTGCCGAAAGGTGGCGGTGACAACTCGGCCGGGACCGGTTTCAATGGTGGGACAAGGTTCAATTGATAGAATCGTCGCGATTCCGACCGCTCCCAGTTCTTCCAAGTCCAAATCAATTTCAGGCTTTGTTGAGGTTGTTCCAGCGTTTTCCAAGTCTTGCAACGACCATCCTGACGTTCGCTGTTGCAGCCATTGCACAGAGCGGAGCAAGGTGATTGCCACCTCCGTTCCATCAGGCTTCTCTATTGTCAGATGGATATTTCGCCAATTTGGCGAATCGAAGTCTGTGTCCGGAATTTCGAGGCCTTTGAGTTCCGGATTCTCCGCGATGACTCGCATTCCCGTGCGGATCTCTTGGATCTCGCGGTATTTCAGAGTGGGCGCAGGTACTGCGGGGGCCGGATTCGAAGCTGTTGCCTGGTTGTTCGAGATCTCTCGCCAAGAGAATGTTGGCAGGAACGAGCCGAATGCCAGCGTCAGACAGGCTACGAGCCAGACGACTCCAGCCGAATACTTCGGTGAGCTGCCGGCTGAGATTTCTTCAGTTTCGAGGTCCCCAATGATCTTGGCTTCCCATCGGGTTCCGGCCATTTCGTGTTGGTGATCTGAATCTTGGGTCGCAATGGTGAGATTTGCAAAAACACTGTCACCAACTGATGCGTTCACATTTCGGGATGGCTCCGCTTGAGCAACATCTTCGGATTTGTCAGGTCGTTTGTCCGTTTCCAGCCTGGCTGCATTGAGATTCATGTTTGGAGCATTTGAGTTTTGAGTGAGTTTGTTGTTTCGGGACTTGGCCAAGTCGTCGGCGGAATTGGCGATCGGGAGATTTCCTTGATCAGATCGAGTTTGTTGTTTGGGACGTATTCGATTTCGTCGTTGCAGACTATGGGTTTGTTTTCGTCGTTCCAAAACTGCAAATCCAGCGAGACCGATTGCCACGAAAATGACTGGCGAGTCAACCCATGCTGGGGACTGGGATGTGCTGCTTTCCGCAGACGCAATGGCCACCGTCGTGCCTGGTGGTGTGTCTTTCGCAACCACAACGAGGGTATCGCCGACAAAACATTCTCCGAAGATCCAACTCTTGCAGGGACTGGTCAACCGGCTGTAGATTGACGCAGCCCCAAGGATCGTTTCCGCAAGTTGTGCGGCCCCTCCGATCACCTGGTAGAATCGGTCGGAGGAGCGATAGCGTTGGCCGGTGATCGGGTCTTGACCTGTGAATCCTGTGATCAGCGTTCGAACTCCCGTGGCACTGGCGAGATGCCAGGCTGCGATTTGGGCTGCTTGGTTAAATCCCGTGGCACCATTGGCGTCAATCGCGTCGACAATAGCTTGGTGATTTGCGAATAGTTCTTCACTACGCTGAATCCAATTGTCGACTGACGCCTTCATTTGGCGATCGATCATCGCCTGTGTTCCGCCCACGGGATCGCGCATGAAGCTTAAGAACGAGTCACTGGCATTGTCGGTACCATTACTGATCGCCGTGAGAGTCAACGTATACCAGTCCGCTTGCACGCGACTCAATTGGTTCGCATCCCCAGTGGCTTTGACCTGATCACGGAGAGCTTGGTCCAGTTCTGTTGACATCCGAGCATTTTCCTGCTTGGCGTCCGTTACACCTTGAGCATGCGCGTCCGCATTGGAGCCGGTCGGGCCGGCGAATTGTGCCGCAAACGTGGACGCATCGGCCAGAACTCCATTAATCATCGTGTCGCGCGCCGTATCCGAATCCGTTTGAGCCTGGTGCAGGCCGTCTAACATGGAATTACGGACGTCGTCAATGGCTTGCTGATTGTCAGCCCGAGCCTGGGTGATGGCGGCCAACTGGTCGGCCCGAGAAGAGGCGATTGAAGTCAGAACTCCGAGATGGTCCAGCAACACTTGATTCAAAAGGTCATTGGTTTGCGACTGGAACGTGACCTTGTCGCTGAGAACACCGTTCTTTGCGTCATTTGCGTCGGCCAGAATGTCAGCAGCCATTGACGCGGGAACATTAGGCGAAACGTTCGTGACAAAATACGTTGAATCAAACGGCAGAGTTGAGCCGACATCCGGTGCCGTGGTCGAGGTCGTAATGGCATCCCCTGACAAAAGATCGCCAATCTGATGCGCGGCCGTCATCGAGCCAGACATAGTTCCCTGAGCGATGATATTGCCAATTTTACCACCGTCTGGATCGTCACCTGGATCCAAAGCGGCGATGGAGCCAGTGAAATCACCAAAGGTCGTAATGTCTCCGACGTTTCGGCCCGCCACAATCATGCTGGAGAGATTTCCAACCGCTGTCACACCAGTAATGTCACGACCGGCGGTTAAAGTCGCCGTCAGATCCCCATATGCCTCGGCTTCCAAATCCCTGCCTGCGGACATCGTGCCAGAGAGTGTTCCCGATGCGAGGATTGATCCATCTTCGCCTGCCGACACACTGCCCGAAATACTGGCTTGGCTCAGCAAGACGGTATCCAAACCCGCTGTGATTGTTCCTGAAAACCCTCCGATTGTGACCGCGCCAACAGATCCAACCGCACTAATCGACCCGGTGAAGCTGTCGTCAGTCATTACAGCCGCGTCCGTGCCGGCTGAAACTCCACCCACGAAATTGCCGATGCAGATCACGCCGGCGGTCCCCGCACTGGAACTGACGGATCCATTAAAATCATTGAAGGAATAGGCGAAAGCGGAATTCGAGCCGGTGACCATAGACGGACCACCGACCACATCCCAGCTCACCAATGACGCATCTGGTCCCGTGACGTTGCAGGTTGTGACGCCTTGGACGGCGAAGAGTGACGCAGATGTGCCGCCCGTCACATTGATTCCACTGACACTGCCCAGTGCCGTCACCGAAGCTGCCCCGCCCGCCGTGACGGAATGGTCGATGTCTTTCCCGGCGAAGACTGAGGCATCTCCGCCGGCTGTCACAAGCACCGAGACTGTATCGAAGCCGAAAATATCAATGTTTCCGACGGCATCCGCTGTCCCGGTCATCAAGCCAGCCACGGTCGCGTCGATATCACCCCCAGCCGTGAGCAATGCGCTGGATGTGTCCATGCAATTGAGGTTTAGATTATCTCCAGCATTCAAGGTCCCGCTGGCGCCCGAATAGGAGTAGACGCTCAAATTGATTCCAGACGCCGCGCCACCTTGGAACGTTCCTTCGGTGCCGATGGAAATGTTGCCTGGTGCTGTCACGTTCGCATTGAAGTTTCCGATGGCGTAGATCGTCGCATTCCGGCCGGCGATGACCGGGCTTTGCCAGGTTCCCCCTGACGTGCCGGTAACGTCTCTCCCTGCGTTGATTTCTCCGACGACCGTATCCAAAGATTCGACATCCGCATCGCGTCCTGCCGTGACGGGACCTGTGACAGTGCTAAATGCAAAGACACTTGCATCCAATCCGGCATCAACAGATTCGATGACAGATCCACCGGCTGACGTTACTGAGGCTGTCCCTCCCGCGGAAATGGGGTTATTGATGTCCCCCAAGGCCAGCACATTCGCGTCGAGACCTGCGATGATGTATTGCTCAATATTTCCACCGGCCCAAACATCGACCTCGCCGTTCGCCGCGGTAATCGGATTGAGCACGCTACCCAGCCAGGACGTGACGGACGCATTTTTGCCGGCCGTGATATCGGTCCCGATATCTTCTCCAGCCGAAACCGATACATCATCCAGGAATGACAGGATCGATTCGCCTGTGATAGTTCCAAGTGCCGAGATTGTAATTTTACCGCTGGCCAGGATCTGCGGTGAGACAATATCGTCGAGAGCGTCGACCTCGACCGTTCCCGCTGAGGCTGAAATTGTCTTGGTAACTGATCCTCCCGCATTCACGAGGATGTTGCCAGTCGTGGCCGTAATCGTTCCCGAGACGTTGCCGGCCAGAGTCGTGACCGTGGCATTGTCATTCGACGTCATCGTGGCTGTGATGGAGCCATGTGCTGATTCGACATCGATATTGTCGGCCAGTGATTTGATGGTCCCGGAAATGTCGTCGGAGGCCTCGACTTCCGCGTTACTTTGGGCCTGAATCTCCACGGAAGATATGTCGTCTCCGGCATACAGATCGACTTCGCCCGCGCCCGATTTATACGAGCCGCCCGTCACGTCCATCAGGGTTGACGCATCAACCCCCGATTGTCCCTGAACGGTCAAAGTGCTCAAACCGTTGGCCCCGAAGACATTGACCGAGGACGTGGTGGATGTGAGAGTGGAACCTTGAACTGTGCCGTAGGAGGTCACGGACAAAGTCAGCGGCGCAGTCAAAGTCGAATTCGAGACGTTATTCTGGCTACTCACCGTGATTGAGCCTGCGGTGGAGGAACCTGTCGCAGCGACGGAATCGCCACTGGAAATGGTGATGTTGCCCATCGCGCTGACATCGACCATGATTCCTTCGCCGGCCACTAGGGTTATTGAACCATTCGTACCATTGGCAGCGATTCCGCTTGCTGGATTCGAAGGAGGTGAGTTCGAATTCCCGTCGCCGTCATCGCCTCCACCCCCACCGCCCCCTGCCCCTCCGCCGCTTGAGACATCCAAAGCACCGTCCGTTTCAATGGAAACTGCCCCGGTGCTCGCGGTGATTGTCGTGGACGTGACATCTTTCGCGGCACCGATGGTGATTGCCGTTCCGGTGATCGTTGTTGTGGAAACACCGCCATATGACGTCATATTGACAGGACCGGCTGTCGCGGTCACTGTCGTCGATGAAATGTCGCCTCCGGCGCCGATTGTCACGGTGGAACCGCTGACAGTCTGGGATGAAACCTTGCCCGAGGCCGCCAACGTGACGCCACGTGCCGCAGAAACAACTCCTGTAATATCGGAATCGGTCCCGTCGGTTGGTGGTGGTTGCCCCTCAGCGGTCGGCGCAACATAAACTCGCGCGGTGGCTTGAATACTTCCGGATGGAGCTGTCAGGTCGCTTGTAATGTTTCCGAACGCATCGACAACGATCCCGTTCTGACCAAACAACTTTCCACTGACGACGCCTCGCGAAGAGACTACCAGGACATGCTCATCGGAATCCGCAGGCGACGTCAAGGGTGGGCTGGAGGTCGCTGTCGTGTTGCCCGCAGTCAGTTTTCCGCTGACTCCGTTCCAGGAAATCACGTTAACATCGTCGGTCGCAGTCACATCTTGTGTCACTCCGTTGGCCGCGAAAATTTTCGCATCACCTGCCGAAGTCACTTTCCCGTTCAACGCACCGTATGTTTGAAGGTCGACATTCAACGATGGATTGGTGTAGGGCGCCGGCGCGGTGGTGATCGTCCCCGTGACATCTCCGTAGGCGAATACTTTGAGGGAACTGGCAGCATTGATGTTTCCTGTGAGTTTCCCCCAGGTTGAAGCGGAGTTGTCCCCGTCCGCGTCTCCTTGCGATGTCAACGTCGCGTTCAGGTCCCCAATTGCTGAAATGGTGAATTGTTTCTTGGCGGTAATAGAACCATTCAGATCTTTCCCGGCATAGACGGAGACTGATCGGGCTGCATTCACTCGGGCGTCGAACTGG
>JAQGHT010001255.1 GCA_028291565.1 Planctomycetaceae bacterium
TGAGTGATATTGCAGCGACGCTAAGGATCGACTCCCATACCGTGAGCGCAGCAATTACGAAGTGGCACGAACGGCAGGGATTGCAGGCGCCCGATGGCCGGACACGTCGCAAATCCTTAGAAGTCAAATCCTCACTGTCAATATCATCTGAGCCGGATGTCGGTCCATTACCGGCATGATGCTTCTTGGGCGGTTGCCCAACAGCCCGGTCTTAGAAGTTGTCTAGCTACATCGTTCCTCAATCACAGGCCCGAGAACATTCATGTTTTCGGGCTTTTTCATTTTACGATTTACGAAAGGTCTCTCGAAGCATGTCACACTTGGTCACAATTCAAACCCAAGTCCGAGATCCAGCCGCCATTTCCAGTGCCTGTCTGCGGCTCCAACTTCCGAGTCCCGAATTCGGAACTACGGCTCTGTTCTCCAACCAAGCGTCAGGCTGGGCGGTCCAGCTTCCAGACTGGAATTATCCAGTTGTCTGCGACGTTGAGCAGGGACAGCTCTGCTATGACAATTACGGCGGACGCTGGGGCGACCAACAACATCTCGATCATTTCCTTCAAATTTATGCGGTTGAAAAAGCCAAAATCGAAGCACGTCGTCTTGGCCATTCCACCATCGAGCAGTCTCTCGCCGATGGCTCCATCAAAGTCACCATTCAAGTCGGAGCTTAAACATGCCGTGGATCGAGATTATCGTCAGCCCAGCTGGGCAATCCCAAGTCCAGACCAAGGGATTCGACGGGGCAACCTGTCGCACAGGCAGCCAGTTCATCGAACGAGCATTGGGACAGACCACGAACGAACAACTGACATCTGAATTTTATCAGGCCCAACTCTCGTCACAGGCAACCGAGACCGAAAGCTCCTGAATCCTTCCCTACTTCATTTGGAGATGCTCAATTCATGAGTCCAGTAAATCTGAGAGATCCCACAGGTTGTAGCGACGCGTCGAATTCTCCAAATCCGGTAGTCGATCCTAACCTGTCGCCAGTGTTGATCGTCGTCGAAGGTGCTCACGATGTTGATTTCCTACGACTTTTAACGGCGAGACTGCATCTTGAGGATCCAGCGATTCCCTATCTGGGTTTGTTGGAGCAAATCGGACGTGTGATCTTCGTTCCGTTTGGTGGCGGTCGCGTCGTTTCCTGGTCCAACCGGTTCGCCGCGCTCAAATGCCACGAATTTCATGTCTACGACCGTGAAATCGAGCCGGAAACGGCGATTCGGAAGGAAGTGGTAGTACTCATCAATCGTCGACCGAATTGCCGAGCATTGCTGCTCAAGAAGCACAGCTTGGAAAATTATTTGCATTCGGCTGCCATTTTCGATGCCGGAGGCGGACGGATCCAAGTCAGTACTGACACGCGAATGAGCACCGACGTCGCTCGCAACGGGTTCTTGTGCCGGCCCCATGACCGGGAGTGTTAAGAGCTGTCACCGAGAGCCCGCCGTCGAATGGCGAATCAGGCGAAGCGATGGCTCAACACGGATGCAGTCGATCGAATGACGTTGGACATGTTGATGCATCGTGATCCAGACGGTGAGCTGCTTTCCTGGCTGCGGGCCATCGCAGACGCAGTTGGGGTTGTCTGAACTCACTGGCCAATCTCGACACCAGCAACAACTTGACGAACTGTTTCAACCACTCACTGTGAGTGGTTTTTGCGTTCTTTGACCTCTCCTCAACAAGAAAGACATTTATGAACACGCTTTCCACCACCTTATCGGAATATATCTGCGCCGCTTTCAGCGGCCTGTATATCCACACTTTTGAACCAGACGAAGCCTTGCGTGAAATCGGTGAACTCTGCCGCAAACAAACTTGGCGACTGGCCGTGTGGGATCTGGATCGTGGCTTGTCACTCGGAGTGACATCGGGGACCACGACCGCAGCCGCGCTGATGTCGGATCCCCTGGCTGCGATTCGGGCGATGTCGGGGATGGCCACGGCTGAGGGAGCTTCATTGCTCGTTTTGCGAAACTTCCACCGTTTCCTGGGAAGTGCGGAAATCATCCAGGCCCTGGAGCACCAACTCGCCCAGGGCAAGATGCACCGCACCTTCGTCGTGATCCTAGCGCCAGTGATCCAACTGCCGGTTGAGTTGGAACGCTTGTTCGTCATCCTCCAACACGAACTGCCGGATCGTAGTCAGCTCCAAGCGATCGCCACAGCCATCGCGACCGAAGAACAAGAGCTGCCTACGGGACAGGATCTCGATCAAGTCCTGGATGCCGCCGCTGGCCTCACCCGCTACGAAGCCGAAGGCGCCTTTTCGCTGAGTCTTGTCCGGCATGGGCGGCTGGAGCCAAGTACGCTGTGGGAACTCAAGACGCAGTCTCTGATGAAGAGCGGCTTGCTGTCGTTGTATTGCGGTGAGAATTCCTTTGCGGAACTCGGCGGACTGGAGTCTTTGAAAGCGTTTTGTCTGCGTTCTTTGCGATCCAGCAATCGTCAGCGACCGGGTTTGAAGCCGAAGGGGATTCTACTCCTGGGAGTTTCCGGGAGTGGAAAGAGTGCCTTTTGTAAAGGCCTCGGGAATGAGACGGGGCGTCCGACTTTGATTCTCGACGTGGGGGCCTTGATGGGCTCACTTGTTGGGCAGACTGAGGAGCGAACACGCCAGGCACTGAGAATTGCCGACGCCATGGCGCCCTGCATTCTGATGATCGACGAGGTTGAAAAAGCATTGTCAGGAGTCAGCAATTCGGGGCAGAACGACAGCGGCGTTTCCTCCCGCATGTTCGGCAGCCTGTTGAGTTGGCTCAATGACCACGAATCGGACGTGTTCGTGGTCTGTACCGCGAATGATGTTTCCAAACTGCCGCCAGAATTCTCAAGGGCGGAACGCTTTGATGGCTTGTTCTTCCTCGATCTGCCTGCGGCGGAACAGAAGCAGCAGATCTGGCAGATGTATGCCGAACAGTTTGGCCTCGACCTGCAACAGCGGTTGCCGGACGACAAGCAGTGGACCGGGGCCGA
>JAQGHT010000057.1 GCA_028291565.1 Planctomycetaceae bacterium
TCCAAACACATTTGCGTCGAGTCGTCCGGAAACCGCCAACAGCGAATCCCGGATCGCTTCGGCTTCGAGACGTCTGACGAATGCGTGTGACAATAACCGGTTGTCGGGGTCAAGCTGCTGGCTGCGATCCGACGGATGCGACGTCAGCTGCCAGGTCCGCGAAGTGACGATGAAGCGGACCGTATCCTTGATCGACCATCCGCGATCTGAGAACCGTGATGCGAGAAAATCGAGTAACTCCGGATGCGTCGGTTCGAACCCCAGACGCCCGAAATTATCGGGACTTGCCACAATTCCGTGGCCGATCAAATGATTCCAGAGGCGATTCACGATGACGCGGCGTGTCAATGGGTTTTCACTCCGCACCAGGCTTTCCGCCAACTGACGCCGACCACTCTCGGTGGTTTGATACGGCGTCGAGTCAATGGCTTCGAGGAACCGGCGTGGAACTTCCTCACCCGGTTTCTTGTGATTGCCACGTTCAAATAGTCTCTGATTGCGAGCGACCGTTTCTTCAAGTCCGGGGACTCGAGTCGGCACCACGATCTTCGCTTCCAGTCGTCGATATTCCGCACACAGTGGCTTCGCAGTCGGCAACTGCTCCAAGCGATTCGGTAGCACGTTTTGCTTGACGCAGGCGTCGAGCAAACTGACTTGCGCATCCGTCATGGAATTGTCCTGCCAAGCTTTGACTGCAGCAGTCATCACCAATGTATATTTTTCGGCGATGTCGCTCATTGATTGCGGAGCAGAGTCCAACGTCGATTCGAACAGCGAATCGAGGAATTCGGTAGATTCAAGCGGTGGCGCCGGCTCACCTTTCTTGACGAGAATGGCTTCGCGAATGCCGAACCATGACCGGGACTCGTTACTGACTAAGAGTGGAGCATCTTTGCCGGCGGCCAATTCGATGTGTATATCATCACCATTCCAATAGGTCAGATCCAACTTCTCCCACTGCCAATCGGCCGCCAATTTCTTAACGGGAAAGACGGTCCCATCACGCGGGTAATCCTGGACAACAAATCGCGCACTGGCGCCACCTTCGCCAAGCACTTTCAACCACAATTCATAATTGTCATCGAGATGAACGATGCCTGAGGTCAATCGCGCCGCGTGTTTGGCCGTCACGAGATTGGAATAAACCCCAGCGGGATAGATTCCTGCCAAAGCGTTGTCTCCGCTGGTCGCCACAGAGAACTCGCCTGCCGAAACCGGCCTGGTTGGTAATCCGCTTCCTTGTCGAAACCAACCCGCATAATCTGACTCGCTGGCGAGATTCCAACGTCGCCAATACTGACGTTGAGCATGCGATTCGCGTTGTTGATGATTGGCCTTCCAGGCGTCGGCTCGATGCTTCCAGGCCTCCGCGAAAGGAACTCCGCGATCAAGTTCCTGTTGGACCAGAAACAAAGTATTCAGCAACTGTTTCGGATTTTCAGCCTTCCGCCAGGTTGCGTTTTTGTCCAGCAATTGGTCTCGCATCCGTCCCGCGGCGTCAAGCCATTCTTTCGAGATAGCTGTACGAATTTTCGGCTTGAGCGCTGTCAGCTGGTCTCGATTCACATCCAGCTTATCCTGCGTATCGATCACGGATCGACCAGGCCGGCAAGAGCCGAGAATTCCGAACAGTGCATAATAGTCACGCTGACTGATCGCGTCGAACTTATGGTCGTGACACCGGGCACAAGAAACTGTCAGCCCGAGAAAGGCCTTCGAAAAAGTATTGATCTCATCGTCGATAAAGCGAACCTTCTCATCCAATGCATCGGTCGGCGCATATCCATGAAAGACCATCCGCCAATGAGCCGGACCAATCTTGGACTCGTTGATTCCGAGGTCTCGATTGAGACGCGGTTTTTCCAACAAATCGCCAGCAATGTGTTCTCGGACCAGCTGATCATAGGGCACATCGGCGTTGAGAGCTCGGATCAGGTAATCGCGATAGCGCCAGATATTGTCGATGCCAGGATCTCCTTCAGACCCATGCGATTCTGCATAGCGCAGCCAGTCCATCCAGTGCCGCGCCCAACGTTCACCGAACTGCGGACGGGCCAGTAAATGCTCGACGAGTTCTTCGAATCCTTGCGGCTGGCCCAGTTTTTTCGTCCACAGCTCGACTTCGTCGGGGGTGGGCGGCAAGCCAATCAGCGCGAAATGCAGTCTGCGAACCAGCGTTTGAGCATCGGCCGATTCGCTCGGCTGCAACCCCTTTTCCTGGAGCTTCGCGAGCACAAAGCGATCGATCGGGTGCTCGGACCACATGTTGCCAGGCACGACTGGAGGTGGGACCGTTCGAATGGGCTGGAAACTCCACCACAGCTTTCGCTTGGCAAGCACGGCTTCCCAGGAGGTCGACTTGGCGAGCTCTTCTGCGGAAGGAGGTGTGTCTCGCGGATCCGTGGCCCCCATTGCAATCCAATTTTCGAAATCGGCAATGACACGCTCGGACAATTTGCCCTTACCCTGCGGCATCTTGATCCCGTCGACTTCGTGACGCAATACCGCCAGCAAACGACTGTCCGCCGGCCGACCTGGCACGATAATCGGTCCACCATCACCTCCTTTGAGTAACACCGCTCGAGCGTCGACTGCCAAGCCTCCCTCCGCGGATTTCGCTGAGTTGTGACACTCATAACATTGATCGACGAGTATCGGACGAATGCGAGTCTCAAAGAATTCCAAAGCTCCAGCAGGAGTATCAGCGGCAATGCTGAATCCGGGCGCCGCAATGAGCAAGCCCATCACGACAGCGCAAAGCACATCATTTTTTCGCAGCATCGCCGAACTCCAGTTAGTGGCCAATTTCGGGAGAGATTGTCCAGCTTTATCGTCGTAGCATCAGCCTCTGACTTGAACTCCCAAGGTCCAGCACCCCTGATTACGGAATCCGTGTTCTTGATTGCTTATTGTCGATTGAACTCATCCGAAGCCACTCGCGCACCTTCGCGTACCACGTGTCCGATGGATTCAAATTCATCTTCGGGAATGCGAGCTGACGGTCCAGCGATGGTAATCGATCCCACTGCAGATCCATGCCGATCGAGGACGGGTGCGGCCACACAATGGATCCCTTCCAAGCCCTCGGCCCGGTCCACCGCATAACCCTGATTTCGGATCCGTTCCAACTCGATTCGAAAGGCTCGCTTCGAGGTAATCGTCTGAGCGGTAAATCGCTTGAATTGCAGGCGGTTTACCAGCGTTTCTTGTTCCTCCGCCGACAAAAATGCGACATGAGCCTTACCTGGTGCCGAGCTATAACAGGGACATCTGGCCCCCAAATCGGCCGAGTACTTAAACGGATGCACGGACAACAGCTGCTCGAGAATCACCATCTCGTCACCGATCAAGCAACAGAGCTGCGTGGTTTCGCCAGTTACCTGGCGAATCCGGCGCATCGCCGAAATCGCACACTCCGAAAGTCCACGCGATGTCGCACGCGGCTGCCCCAGCAGCAGAAAACTATTGGTCAGAAAAAAACGCTTGGTCCGCTCATCCCGCGACAGGTAACCCAGTTCTACGAGAGTCCGCGCAATCCGCAACATCGAGGCACCGGGCAACTGGAGCTTCTCGGTGATGTCCCGCAGAGTCGCGCCATCTGGCCGTACCGCCAACATCTCCAGCACGGCTAATCCTCGCTGCAGACTCGCGGCTTCAGAGCGTAACGGAGCATCCTGCGTTTCCGATTCCAAGTTTTTGTCTCCTTCGGCAAAATCGTCCTTAGATGACATTCCATTTGTCGTCGCGCAAACTAACACGGGAAGGGCCTGAATCCTTGATTTCAAATGTTTCACAATGGAAATTCATTTCACCATTGAAATCTCCGGACTTCGCCGTGTCAAGTCTGATCGAGATGTGTGCACGTCGACTCTGACACAATTGGCCGATCAACGCGAGCGGGAGAGTCCAGATGATTCATGGTGAGCGTTCGGCCTAAGCCGGATGTTGAATTGGGATTTGAAAGTGCGACGATACGATTTCTCGCCGGGAATCATTCGGACGAGTGTCCTAGATCGTAATCAAACTGCCACGGCGTCCCAAATTCGCAGTACCGCACATTTCATCACGTGGGGCTTTGGCGATGAACATTTGGCCGGATCAAGTGAGGGCAGGATGTTGGAGCGGGAAAGGCAGAATGATGAGTACCAGAATAATAGGAGTGGAACGCGCGACCGATTTTTTAAGATCGCGGACGTGAATGAAATGATGTCGAGGCTCGTCCCCGCGATTGAAATTGATTCCCTCGAAAATTCCGGAAAGATTCGTATCAGTCACTTCCGATATAGACTATGATGAATGTAGCAAGTCATTCGATTGTGGGCCGACCGAAAACAATCACGCTGAAGCAAAGACCGGCCGTCGCATCTCGGCCTGGTACACGGCAGTATATGACAGCTTCCTTCGTATCGCAGGCAGCGTTTCCTTACACGGAAATTGCGCTCCGCGCAGCAGTCGCTCCGAATGAGGCGACCGACTTGATGACGATTTCTCTGGATATCGTCCGGTCGAACGAGAGTCTCATTCACTCGTTTCCGCCTCTGCCGACAAACACGACGATCCGTGAATTTGACGCGTTATTTACAACGCTGCGTTTTAATTTTTGCGAAACACGCGTTGTGCTGACTTACAACCTGCAAATGCCAGAAGACCGAGCCGGTTACATTTACGATGCGGATGTGATTTTCGATCTGGCCGACGTCAAGCCACTGGCGCCACTAGTTCTGCATCATCGTTCGTGGGAACGCGCTGATCAGATGGTTCAATGCCGCGCGGATGCCTGGTTTCATACCGTGACATTAAAAGGAAACCTCGCTGGCAGTCCGATGATCATCGACCACACCTGGGATCATCGTTCGATACGCCAGAGGCACCATCGTAATAAGTTTGTCCAGCTCCTGGGGCAAGCTGTTTTTGATGACGTCAACGAATTCATCGAGACCTACACACAAGTTGGCCAATCTTTGGACGTCTAGTGCAGTGATTTTCCGCGATGTCGTTCTTGACGTCTCGCATTAGCCTGCAGCCGGCGATGGCCGCGGGTCGAATTTGCGATCATGTTCCTGATAGAGTGGCAGGAAACGGTAGTAGACTTCCAGGCAAAGTGTGCTGAGGGCTGTGGAATACAAACGGCCGCCATGCCGAGACCAATTGTCCCGAGGTTCCCAACTGCCTGTGGCGTGACCGACTTTGGCTTGCGTGGCCACAAGGGTGTCTCGAAGTCGATCGTTCCACCGAGCCCAGGGTTCGCCACCGTATTGGTAAATCGCTAGAGTTCCATAATACCAGTAATACAAATCCTGACCTTCTGGCTTTGGCGGATACTGCGACAAGAATTCAATCGCTTCTTCACTGGATGGGGTATTTCGTCGAACTCCCATGACCTGCCGGCAAAACAAGGCCTCTGCGGTCATAGACTGCTTCGGTTTTTCGCCAAGACGGTAGGAAGCCAGCCCCTGGTGTTTCCCCTGGCTGATTTTTGCCAGGAATAACTCCAGGCCTTCTCGCGTTTTGTCAGGTATCGCGATACCGGCAATCTCGGCACTTTTCAGTGCCATTAGTTGCCAGCCGAACATACTCATGTCACTTTCCTGTTTGGGAATATGCCCATCGAGATATCTCCATCCGCCATCCCGCGGATTCTGCATGGCGATGATATACTTCACCCCCCTGGTCAAAGCCTGCCTGAGTTGCGGGTCATCCCGATCCGCCGTCAACACCATTCCACACGCTTCCCCCAGCGCGTAGGTGACCATGCCATGGCAATACATGCGTTCGTAATGACTGGCGCGGCCTCCGAGATATCCATCCTCCAGTTGCTGGCGGATCATCCATCTCAACGCCCGATCAATATTGTCCGCATACTGGCCTTCTTCCTGAGTGTAGCCGGCACCGAGGAACGTCAGGACCACGAGAGCCGTCAGGCCTGAATCAGCTTGCTGACCAGCCGTTTCCAATGCGATTCTGTCGTGCGGGGCGTTGACCCGGTCGACTTCATTCGGATTTCCGCGACCTGCTTTGCCCCAGCACCGGTCACCGGCAGGACACTGCGCGTCGAAACCATCCGCGTCCCAGAAACCCTCAGGGTTCTGATGTCGCGCCAGCCATTGCAAACTCAGTTCCACAGCTCGCTCTGATTCCTGGGTTGCACCATGCTTTAGGGCGATCTTTTGGCGCTGGCGAAGATTCCGGAGCTTATAGGCTTCTGGCGTGAATGTCCCATGGCGTTGTGGAATTGTATTGAAATTCGGGCGGGCGAGTTTCGGGCGCTCAGTTTCAACCCCTGGATTTCGAGCTGTTCCGGGAGTCACTGACGCGACCCGGGAAGATGCTTGATCGTTCGTACGAGGAAACTCGAGCACTCGTTTCCGCTCAGGCATCGCGGTCTCAGTGCTGCGTGTTTCAGTGCCACGTGTTGTCGAAGGACCGACTCGCACAAACTTGGGATTACTGGAATTTGGCTGAGGGGATGTGCCATCAGAACGCCCCTCCGAAATCCCGGGATCATTGAATTCAATCACATTGGGAGCTGCGCCAGACTTCCTTTGTGTGACTTGCACCTCAGTCGGGCGCCGACGTGCCGAGTTCTCGTCGATCAGATCCCGCCCCACGGCAGGTTGCGCCGACATCTGGACTGTGACTTTCGCATCCAGCTGTTGTCCTTTACGAACCTCGCGCTGTACTTCTTCCGACTCAACTCCCTTGCGACTGATCAACTCACGCGAAGGTGCAGAATTCGAAAGTGCCACATCCGCGCGCGATTCGGACGTTTCTTCAGCGATTTCGACTCGGGCATCTGCCGCCTCGCGTTTTGTCGGCTCGGCCACCTGGGCAGGTTCCGGAGCTGCTTCCGCGACATCCTCGGCTTGCGGCAACGCGGGTAATGCTCCCGGCGCAGGCTTGATCTCCTCTGGCATCCGTTCCGGCGATTCAAGCGTGACGGTTTCGGCTGGGGGAGCATCCTGTCTGACAAAGTCTTCCTTTTGGGTCGTCGGAATTTGGTTGAAGACAGAACTCTCGCCGCCACCATTCTGATCCGGCGGAGCCTGTTCATCATCAACGATGATCTGCCGCACGGGAACGGTCAAATCAATTTTTTTCGACTCGATCCCGCCGGGTTCCGCGACGAAATCTCCTGGCAGGGCCAATGACCCCCAAAAGGCGCCCATCGTCAGATGGATGATGGCGGAGAGTACGAATGCCTGAACGCCGGGCTTCACATCGCCCAGTTTCGTAGAATACATCAACAGCACATAGCCTGCTGAAAGCACCATTCCCGCCAGGGCCGCGGAAAGTCCCGGATTGACTTGAATGAAGTCGGTGATTTGGGCCCAGTTTAGCATCGTGATCTAGTTCGACTTTATGACTGTCGCCAGCGAGAAATGTTTAATCTTGGCTTTATGGCAGGCCACCAGGACATCGACGACCGCCTGATATTTGCCTTCTCCTTCACCTCGAATCACGACCGCCTGGTCTGAAAATTTCTTTCGCGCCCGTTCGAGTTCCTGAATCAACTCTGGCAAGGTCTTGGCGGTACTGCCCAGCAGAATCTTGCCATCGCGGTAGACGTTGATGACCAGTTCGTCGGGTGGATCGGTCAGCGGTTGCGCGGCACTGACGGTAGGCAATTGAACGTCCAGTTGCCGCTCTTTGTCTTCATTGAATCGAGATCCCACCATAAAGAAAATCAGCAGCAAGAATACGACATCCATCATGGATGTCAAATTCAGTCCAGGATCTTCTAATCGTTCGGTTTTTAATGGCATATGGGGACGCTTCGCGTCTTTCATGCGCGATACGGAGAGACTCTTAAGAAAACAGTAGGACAGGTTTTCAACCTATCAGTTCGCGGTCCACGGACAGGTTGAAAACCTGTCCTACTACTTAGGTCCCAACAGGCTTCGGTTTACCTGGAGGTGTTGTTGCAGGACCGCTCATTGCGACAGCAGAGACGGGTTTCGGAGTACTGACGCGTGGCCGACTGGCTAGAGCCTCGGCGGAAATCAAGTTGACGACTTTTTGAGCCAGCTGATCCATATCCATCACCAGCCGGTCAACTCGGCCAGATAAACACATATAGAGGACGAGCGATGGGATCGCGACAATCAAGCCAGCTGCGGTGGTGATCAATGCGACGCCAATACCATAGGCAAGACGTTCACCGCGATCGACATCGCTGCCTTTTGCGAGTTCATTAAACGACATGATCATGCCGAACACGGTTCCCAGCAATCCCAGCAACGGGGCGATTGTGGCCACGCCGTTGATGATCCGCAAGTGCGTTCTCAACTGCGAAACCTGACGCTCACCACCATCAATAATCGCCTGCTCGACTTCGACGCTGGTCTTGCCCCATTTGCGAACCCCATGTGCAAAAACTTCCGACATGGGACTGTTGTTCTCTTCGCACAAACGTAATGCTGTTTCCGGAGTCAATTTCCCCTGTTCCAGATGCTGTAGAAAGCGATCCACAAAGGCCCGGGGAATGACACGGCCCCAGCGCAAGGCGACCATTCGTTCCAATCCAAACCACAGCGAGATAATCGAAGCCATCAAAATCAACGGCATCAAATGTCCGCCCGCGATAAACAACCCCACAGGATCGGTCGGAATCAGCAACTTTTTGGATTTCGCCCCAGCAACGGGGGCGGGAGATTCGGAAGCGACAGCATCGTCAGGGGGCGCGGCAACACGCTCCTTTTCGGGGACGTTTTCGTCGGCGACTCCAGGCACAGCCAGTGCCTTACGCAGCGGATTCGACCGATTCTTGCCAACGACAGCGGGTGGCGCGCCAGGATCATCTGCATCAATCTGAATCGCCTGATCATTGGGCGCCAGAGGTTCCAGACTCGTTTCGTCTGGTTGCACAGAGGCAGGCTTCTTGACCTGTCCCCAGGCGACTTTGACGGATGACGCGTCGAGAAAACAAACCGCAAAAGCCAAACAAATCGCAGAAACAAGCAGGCTGGGCTGCCAACGACGGCCACTTTCGCCGGGTTCGCGATCCACATTCCATTTCAGACGCATATTCCGCAATCCTTCAATTTGACGCGTCGCACACTGCGAGTCGGCGGTAAATCCCTTTACTGTTTTTGTTTGTTGTAGCAATTCTTACGCCCATTACCAGTGCATTTCCAATTCCGCACAAATTCGAAAGTCCCGCGGAGACATTGAATTTGTAGCGCGGTAAAGGAATTCGTCAATTCACCAACTTTGAGCCGGCAATTAATAAGGCGCAAGAATCTTGCATTAAGTATGAAATTAACAGTGGATGAGTCTATGGCCCTCGCCGTTCCATCAGAACGCGCTTGTCGCAACACTTAGATTTCGACTATTCGGCCTGCTGGAGGAAAATATTTCAATCTGAGATTCGGTGAAGTAATTCGTGACGAAAAGCCGTCCATTAGCGAATTTGCGGAAGATAACGAACGCGTTCACTTACCAGAGGCTTTCTGCTTCACTCGGGGCATCCGCTCCGTTGCCATTCTCGCGTAGTCGGACTTTGGAAATCCTTTGATCAATGAGTCATAAGTCCGAAGGGCATCTTTCCAGTGCATCAATTCTTCCTGGCAACTTCCTGCTTGAAACAACGCCGGAGCCTGCCATTCAGGAAACTTGTAGAGAATATCGACCTTCAAAAACTCTTCCTCTGCTTTGGAATAATTCTTTTGCAGCAGGTGAATCTCACCGATCATGAACTGCGCTTTTGCAGCGGTTTCTGTACGCCTTCCGAATTTGTCCTCCACGATCCTCCGGAATGTCGCCATTGCTTCGGGGAACTTGGCCTGCGACTTCTGCGATCGGCCGGCAATTTCGTCCAGGATATAAAGAGATGGAAATTCAGGATTCCAAGCCCGGCAATCTGCAACGGTTTTCGCCACAGCATCATGCTTCTTTTCGCGATAGAAGGACTCTGCCAACAAGACCCAGGCCTGAGCAAACCAGGTTTCCTTCGCGATCGTCGAATTCGGTTGATTCCGCTGTTCAATCACGCGTTGTAATCGTTCAATGGCTTTTGACGTGTCATTCAGATTCAAATCCGCTTCAGCGCGATGCATCTCGGCGAACCAGAAATACTTGCTCGATGGAAATCGCGAAATCAGAGCATCCGTTTCGACTTTGACTTCGTCCCATTTTCGCTGTTCAACCGCGATTCCTATCAGCTGAAATAAGGCCGTCTGTTGTACGGTTGCGTCGGCTTTAGGATCTTTTGTCAGAGCCTGAAACTTCGGCTTCGCTAGATCCAGTTTTCCGGACACCAGATCGCTTTCGGCGAGACTGAGGCGTGCGTTATCAGCCAGGCCACTGTCGGGAACATCTTTAACGAGTCGTGCAAAAACTTCGTCCGAGCGCGGATAGTTTTTACCTTCGTAATTCGAAAGCGCCCATTCATTGAGGAT
>JAQGHT010000292.1 GCA_028291565.1 Planctomycetaceae bacterium
GTGTCGAATTGCGAGTTGTACTGCATCGTCAGACAGTGGATCGGCTTCCGAGCCTGGCGAGATACATCGCACGCAATCTGCCGTTTGTTGAGCACGTTGCGCTGATGGGGCTGGAAATGATGGGGTACGTCCGGATGAATCTGGACGCATTGTGGATCGATCCCGTCGACTATCAGTCGAGCCTGGTTGAGGCTGTGCGGACGCTGGATCAGCACGGAATGAACATCTCAATCTATAACCACCAGTTGTGCACTCTGGATGAAACACTTTGGCCGTATGCTGCCAAGAGCATTTCTGACTGGAAAAATGAATACATGGACGTCTGTGAGAAATGTGCGGTTCGCGACGATTGTGGCGGATTCTTTTCCTCGGCCAAAATTCGGCGCAGTGCCGACATCCGTCCGTTTACGAAGAGACCGGCCGGAGTCCCTTTATCTGGCTTTTCAGGATCAAATTTAGCCTCTAACGAATAGGTGCGAATATGTGGGAATCGTTGATGTTTGCCGCGATGTTCGGTGGGTTGGGAATAATCATGACGGTCATCGGTTACAAGCTGTTCGATTTGGTGGAAACCAAAATCGACTTCGCGGCCGAGATCAAAAATGGCAATATCGCAGCGGCCATCGTTATCGGCGCATTTCTGATGGGAATCTGCTTTATCATCGGTAGAACGGTTGGCAGCTGACGCGAGAAGAAATCTTACCAGGCATGTAATCCAAAGATGAGCTGGTACGAGCGATCGACGTTGTGCGCCGACTCACATCTCCGCCTGATTTCTCCGAATTTAACCCGCATTTATCGCAGCATGCTCCGAAATCGTGGTAAAGTATGGATGCAGGCACAGCTCGACTTGGGTAGACTGAATGCCCACTCTCTGCAAGATCGAAGAAAGAAAGCGAGTCATGGCATCAACCAATGGAGTTGAGATTCTCCTTGTCGAAGACAATCCGCGAGATGCGGAATTGACACAGCGCGCGTTGCGAAAACACAACCTGGCCAATCACCTGGTGCACGTCAAAGACGGTCAGGAAGCCTTGGACTGGCTGTTCGCCACTGGTCCCTATGCGGGTCGTGAGGTCAATCACCGTCCGAAGGTCGTGCTGCTGGACTTAAAGCTTCCGAAAGTTGATGGCCTGGAAGTCCTCCGCTTGATGCGTGCGGATGATCGAACCCGGTTAATTCCCGTGGTCGTGCTGACCTCGTCCCGTGAGGAACAAGATCTGGTGAAGAGCTACGAATTGGGGGTCAACAGTTATATCGTCAAACCTGTTGATTTCGAGAATTTCTCTGACGCTGTCGTGCAAACAGGACATTACTGGTTGCTCCTCAATGAGGAACCCATCTAGAGGAACTCTCTAATTGACTCAGACACTGGCATCCAAGTCGCATGAATTCCGCTGGGCGGTTCGAGAGATCAACGTGCTGGTCCTGGAAGACAGTCCGACGGATGCCGAGGCGGCGATCCGCACTCTGCGTCAAGCCGGATTCGAGCCACAATGGAAATTCGTTCACACGGAATCCGAATATCTGGCGGCTTTGGATCCGGAACCAGACCTGATACTGTCCGACTACCGACTGAGCCAGCTCGACTGTCTGCGTGCCGTGGAACTTCTACGCATGCATCAAAAAGACATCCCGTTCATCGTGATTTCCGCACCGATCGGTGAAGAACTGGCGGTCGCGGCGATTCGTGAGGGGGTTCACGATTTTCTGCTGAAGGATCGCTTGTCGCGGCTGGGGGCGGCCGTCTTTCAGGAATTGCAAAATAAGCGGTTGCGCCAGGAGCGGCAGGTCGCCGATGAACGGCGCCGCACGGTGGAGAACCTCTTCCGTACCTTAGCAGAACATTCGCTCGCCGGTTTCCAGATTCTGCAGGATGGCAAATATGTCTATGCGAATCCCAAACTGGCGGAGATCTTTGGCTATTCGGTCGAAGAGATCCTGGGACTCGAATCCTGGAAAGCTGTTGTGGCGGATGAGGACTTGGAACTGGTGGTGGACCAGGTTCGACGGCGTGAAAGTGGCGAGACGCCCCGGGCGCACTACATCTTTCGTGGGCGTCGCAAGGATCACACTGTCATCGATCTGGAGATTCGCAGCAATCGCATTGAATTGCAGGGCCGACCGGCGGTTCTCGGGATGTTGCTGGACGTTTCCAATCGGCGACGCGCGGAAGAGACTTTACGCGTGAGCGAAGAGCGGTTCCGAAATGCTTTCGAACTGACCAATGTGCCTATGGTCTTGACGGACATGGATCACAATTTCGTGCGGGTGAACGAGGCGTTCGTGCGGCTGCTGGGTTATTCCCAGGCGGAAATGCTCAAGTTGTCGCTCGCGGCAATTACCTATCCGGAGGATCTGCCCCAAAGTTTCGCGAATCGAGAACCGCTGTTGGCGGGGTTGGCCGACTATTTTCAGATGGAAAAACGCTATCTGCACAAGGATGGCAGCATTATCTGGGCCTTGACTAATGTTTCACTAATTCGCGACTCGGAGGGCCATCCCCGGCAGTATGTGGGGCAGGTGCAGGATATTACTGAGCGTCAACGCGCCCTGAGTGAACTGCGAAAGGTTGTGGACGACCTGGCCGCGGCCAATCAGGTGATTGAGCAGGAACGCGAGCAACTCGCTCAGCGGGTTACTGAACGAACCTCTGAACTGAGTGCGGCGAACGAAAGCCTGGCCTCCGCCAACAAGGAATTGGAAGCCTTTTCTTATTCGGTTTCGCACGATTTGCGTGCTCCGTTGCGCGGGGTGGACGGATATAGCCGCATCATCCTGGAGGAATACGGTCCGCAGCTGGACGCGGAAGGCCAGCGTTTGTTGAACGTGGTTCGCGGCGAGTCCCAGCGAATGGGGCACCTGATCGACGATCTGCTGGATTTCTCGCGTCTGGGCCGTCAGCCGATGCAGACCGGCGAGGTTGATCTGACCAACTTGGCCCAAGGCGTTTATCAGAACTTAGACCCACGAGTTCGGCAACACGTGAAACAATTCGATCTGAGGCCCTTGCCGTCGACGATCGGCGACCTGGCCATGTTGCGGCAGGTGCTGGTCAACCTGATCTCCAACGCAGTCAAGTTCAC
>JAQGHT010000093.1 GCA_028291565.1 Planctomycetaceae bacterium
CAGGCGCTTTCGACTCCAGCAACCGTTGCCGAGCCCATTCGTTAAATCGCGGCTCCTGGCCACACGTGCGAAATCGTTCAGCAGCTGCAGTGAGAACGGAAAAGTGCTCCAATAACTGAGGTGACAGCTCGAACTGACGTAAAGTCGTCGCCAGGATTTTTTCCGTCTGCCCCTGAGCCACATAGAGCCGCAACAAGCGATTCATGATTTGTTGATGGAATTCTTCCTGCCGAATTGATTCCGCGTTCAAACGGCGATCGAACTGTCGGGCAGGACGAGCAACCTGCTCAATCCCAGGCGATTCCACTTCCGGATCCGGCAGTTTCGGTGGAGCAAACGGCAGTGTCAGCGACTTCTCGAAAGCCAGCGTGGCCTCGGAAATCTTTTGGAATTCCTCGAAAATCACACCCCGGCGGAACTCGGCAGTCAACGGATCAAACTTCGCGGCATCGATAAACGCCATTTCCAAAGCCAGGGCTTCGTCACTCCGTCCTTGATGCAGCCGGACCTGAGCCAGCACGCGCCGCAATCGATTCTCACCGGCCCGAATGCGCCCTTCCAAACTCTCGACAAGTTCCGCTTCTTTCCCGGCGGTCTTGAAGGCTCCAAACGCCAGCCGGATGTATTCCTTAGGAGAAACACCAGCTGAGTTGTTCATGGATCTCAATATGGTCAGTGCACGCCGCTCCCCAGGCTTCAGAACAGATGTCGTCTCAGATTCACCGGCCTGGTCGGATGCCTGCCGTGAAAAGGCAAGGTTGTGATCCAGATCGATGAGCAGCAGTGGTTCCAGCAATACGCGTCGTGCTGACGTCGGATCCTTTCGTCGTTCCAGAAAGAAGGCGTAATCCAGCGCGAACTGCAATCCGAGTCCATTGAATTGCGCCCCTGGCGACTGGACCTTCGTTGCAAATGAAGCCGTCATCCCTTCGGGTAAAAAGGGAGCTGACGGTCGGTCATCTGTCAATTCGTTCCCAGTCCGAGAAACAACCAGTGTGCGGGGTGTGCCAACCAGATTCGACTGTGCGTCCGATGGCGATTCCGTGATTGTCTGCCCTGGCACTTCCGGGCCAGCCGCCTCACGATGCAACTGCCAGACACGCTCGAATTCCTGGTGCGCTTCCGGCCAGGCTTCCAGTGCAATGAATCGGCGCAACAGCCAGTTATCACGATGGCTTCCCGGCCCGATGGTGAACGGTTCCACCCGTGTCAACGGACTGTTCGGACCTTGCCAGCCGCCGTACGGATCAGGTTGTCGAATGGCCGGTTCAACAAAGTAGGCATCGCGAGGCAAGCGATCATCTTCCCAGCCCACTCGATTCGAAACGGCAATACTTCGAGGAATATCGCGATAACAGGCCAATGCATCGACTTTATTCCGCAAGACCAGCTGCAAGTCCCCTTTGACTAACATGGCTCGAATCGTTGGAATCTTGACCCAATTGGTTTTCAACAGCTCCAGGAACTCCCGAGCCTGCGGCCGGGCGAGAGCCACTGCCGCGTATTCGCCGCCAGGTTCTTGCAAATACTTCAGGAACGCCTCGTGCAATTTTCCGGCATCTTGCAGTTTCCGAGCCTGCTCAAATGTGGAAACTTCAGCGTCTTCCGGCTGCGCCGTGACAAGAATCGGATTCAGCGACCAACCAATAACAGCCAGCGTGAAGACCGTCCGACAGGTGAAAACATTTGCAGTCTGCGGAATTCCATTCAATGACGTCATTGTTGTGTCTCCAGAGTGAGCTCGCCGAGAAAGCGATCAACCACTCATTCTACTGTCGACAGCGTTGAATGACAGACCAACGGGTTCATCACAACAGCGGAGTCCGGCAATCGCTGCCGGCACACTCAGCCGGAACTTTTCCTCTCCATCATCCTACGCCGTGTGGATTTTTGTAGCTGAATTCGTGAGAATTCGGGCCGATCGACATGTCTCACCCGAAATCTCACGATTTCAGCTACAAGGAATTTGCCACTCCAAAATCCTTCACGGCGTAACCCATCATCATGCCCACAAATGATCCTGCCAAATCTTCGACTGAAAGTTCCCACGTTTGCCACAAGAGGTCGGGAGTTCCGCGAAAGATATCGGGTTATCTCAGTGGTTTCAGGTCCGTTAACTTGCGATCAACGGCTCCGAATTTGGTCTGGCGGAATTCAGATCCCATTAAGAATCGCCCGGCTTCGCTCGGATGGGGCACGGTCTGTTCCATTCCGTCTTTTGGTGACGCGATCTTCATCAACTTGCGTTCCGGCAACCGTATCGACCACAGGTCTCGATTGCGGTCTCGAAAATACCCGATGTGTGGTTCACGTTTCGAGAATGTCACGCCATTTCCTACAGAGGCTAGGCGTTCTCCCTGGAATTCCTGACCTGGCAAAGTTAGATCGATCAATTGGCCATCGAAGAGAATGAATCGGCCCGATGGATCAACGGTTGCGGTTCTCGCTAATCGAAATGCTTCTGGAATTGGAATAATTCGCTCCACTTCAATGCGCCCCAATGGCCAGTGCAAGATCGCCAGACAATCTTCGTTGTTTCTCGCCAGCAACCGTTGCCCGTCCGGAAAGAAATCGTATAACACGAACGAAGTTTCGCCCAGAGGGGCGCCTGGCCGATAGCTGGGAATCGCGACAGGAGTTCGCACCCGTACTTTTCTCGTACCCAGGTCAAACACGATCAACTCATCGCTCGAGATCCCTGCGAACAGGTCCAGTGTGCGGTGACCGATGACCTGCTGCAGCGGTTTGAAATCCACAAGTGGCCGCAAAGTTTTGAGGTCACGCAAAACTTGCTTGTCGCCATTGATCTGGAGAATGCCACTTGCCAGAAGTTGGAAATTAGGAACGGGAATCTTCGGCACGTGCCGCAATTCGACCAATTTCTCCGCATCGAACTGCCGCAAATGATTGGTTGCATCCGACATGTAAAAGGTCTTGCCGTCGGGCGCCCAATCCAACCATCTCGCTCGATGCGGGTATTCGATGCGATCCGGAGCGGTCCGAATTCCAGTGAGCGGTTTTTCAGGCACGACCGAATCATCGGGCGGAGTTTCGAACGTCAACGAGGCGGAATCGACCAGCTCTTCAAAGTCCCACTTTGGTTCTGGCCCGCCTCCTTCAATCCAGTAGTTCGACTTCTCGCTGCGAACCATGACACCCGGCCTGGCCGGCGTTGTCATCAGCAACTTCGGTTGTTCAACGAACGGAAACTCGGTGGTCTTTCCCGCTTGAACCGCCGACAACGGCAGATTGAATCCAGCCAGAAACACCGTCTTCGTGACTGGTTCCAAAGCCATCAAATTGACAGCCGATTGAGGTCCGCTCGTGTCATTCTCGTGAAGTTTGCCGATCAGCCGGCGCCGTACGAGATCCTCGATGTATCGTTCTTTCTTTCCGTTTTTTGTCGCAGTTTGGCAAACATATTGTCCCTCACTGCCGGGGCGAATTTCCCACGATTTAGCGACCGTTTCCATCGCCAGCTTTGGCTCTTCAATCAGTCGAGCTCCGTCGACACGAAACGAATGAAAACCTGTTGTCGTTGTAGCCGAATCCGGACCTCGTTTGGGAAACAGCAACCAGCGAACGTCCGCCGAGAGCGTCGGTGGACCCAGCGAATGAATGGGGTTCCGATTCGAGCCATCAAATCTGGCGGGGTCCACACGTAAGACATTCACCAGTTCCCCAGTGCGCGTATTGATCACTATGACACTCTTGTGCATTCGCCACAGATAGATCAGTTCCGATTTCGGACTGCCAATTAACCGATCTCCGGTCACGTTCCAGGACTTCAACGTTCGTCCGGTCTTGAAATCCAGAATGACCAACCGCATCAGATTCTGCGTGTTCTCTTCAGGCGCCGACTCGAAGTAGGTCCACTCGCTGGTTGCATTTGAAGAGCGATCAGGCAAGAATTGGCCGTAGAGCACCGCGAGTCCTTCCGCACAGCAAGTCGAACCCAGCATTGAAAGCCGAATTGGTCCGGCAACCGGCGGCGCGATCTGCAAATCAACTTCCCATTCAGCTGCGTTGACCCGGTAGAGCGTTCCCTTTGCGTCATTCAACCACAAGATCTTGCCGTCTGGTGACCAGTCGAAACCAAACGAACCGGTCGCATCCACCCCAGAAAAACCGAGCTGGCGGACTTTCCATCCATCGACATCGTCGGGCTGAAAACGCGAACGTCCTGCCCCTTTCGGAATCAATGTGATGGTCAAAGGCAGCTTGGTGTCCAACAGCGGAATTCCGCGTCCCCGCGCCAAGATCGTCCGCTGAGCCCATTTGCTGTCGCCCTTACTGCTCAGTCCCGCATTCAGCACGGCGGTGATCTCGCCACCGGGTGTTTCTTCGAATCGGGCAAAAAGCGCCAGCTTAAACTTCCGCAGTTCCTGCAAAGCTGCCGCGACCGCTTTCGTCTTCGAGGATTCTGACTGGTCCGTTGTCCGCAACGGCTGTTCTTGCGAGGCCGACTCAACGCCATCCGGTTGCGGCGCAGAAGTCTTTTGCGCGATTTTCAGCTGCCGACCCAGCTCTTGAGCGTCGGCCCGCAGCCAATGTCCCGTCACCAAAATCAGAGACATCAGGAGCGCAAGTTTCCGGAGTCCATCGCCTGCGGTAATACACATGGTATCTCCTCAATAATCTCTCGATTGCTTGCACAGCATGACGCTCATGGAAGATTCAGCACAATTTTCATGCCTGAAAGTTTCTGCACAACTGCGAGTGAATGGGAACCGATCACCATCTGGCGAATTGGACCCTCGAGAAAACAACGGCACTCCATTGGATTGCCGAATCCAAATCAGCAGTGTACGATCGGATTCATTGAGTTTCCAGTTCACCTCTCTCAATGCGATACCCAACATGTCTATGAGGTCCAATTCGCAATACATCATCCACTTGTCTCTCTACTTAATGTCTCTCTACTTAACGTTGCCGGTATTGTGCATTGGGTTGTCTGGATGCGGGGGAAATCCTGCAGCCAAGGAATCTGCAGCTACTGTTTCCTCGCCTGCGGATCCTACCGTGGACAGCGCCGTTCAACCGCAACCCACACCAGGCAATGCCGCCGAGGAATTCGCTCGACTGGAAGCGGAAGTCCGAAGAATTGGAATCTCCGCCACTCTGGCCCGACTGGAACAACAGCAGCCGTGTCCCGAACAACTGATCGCGGCACTGAATCATGTGCGCAGTTTCATCGACCGGGATCCAAGCCAACTCTGGTTTCAACTTCAGGCTCGGACACGG